>CALPIT020000093.1 GCA_943323705.2 Streptomyces griseus | reverse complement strand
AATAATGCTCTTACTGCACTTTTGTTAACACGACCATACTCATTAGTTAATGGAATGGTGTTTTCCATATCTTTCAACTCATTTTCAACATAATCAAAAAGATCGGCTCTGCTGATTTGACGTGGTAAACTTGCACCCGGAACATCAGCCTCAGTTACAAATGGAGGATTTGCGTATAAATCCATCATTACTGAATATTGAAATGATCTTAAAAAACGAGCCTCTTGAGCAAACTGCTTAATTTTTGCAGCATTGTCACCTGTGATACCGCGCTTAGCCAAATTTTCATCAGATGCTTGTCTGATAAAATCATTTGCTAATGTAATTTGATAAAATGAACGGTAATACAATCCTTTCAAAATAACGTTATCTGTAGTCCAATTTAATGAATGAAAGAAATGAATTCCTGGATCATTCCAACCTACTTGTACTACAGCTTCATCTGTACTGATTTCCTGCATCCACCAATATAAACGGAGGAAATCAGAAGTACCTTCATCAATGGCTTGCACATCTCCATTACCTGCGGGACCTGCATTTCCAGTTAATGCAAAAGCACCATATACTTTTGCAAATGCCTGTTGGTAACCTTCGAATGAACTATACACCACTTCCGAAGTGATATCGTTCGTAGGCAATCTGTCGAGATTCTTGGTGCAAGAACTGATAGCTGCAACAAGAAGTAAAACGAAAGAAGATTTTAAAATTATCTTATTCATATTTTTAGCTTTTATTATTATAATGTAATCAATTAAAAATCAAGGTTCGCTCCAATAGTAAATGTTCTTGGTCTTGGATAAAAATTATTATCTACACCACCAGAAATTTCAGGATCTAATCCTTTGTATTTAGTAATCACAAACACATTTTGAACATTTGCGTTAATTCTCAAGTTTGCACTTCCTTTAAACACTTTTCCAATTTCGTACCCTAAGTTAAAATTATCCATTCTTAAGAAAGAAGCATTTTGAATGTAATAATCTGATAGAATATAACCCGCTGTTGTACCAGAGAATCCTGTATTTAACAAATCAGAGTATGCATTGTTCAAATAACCCGTACCAAAAATTACATTATTTGTTCCCAAAGTTGAATTTACATTATTGTAAACATAATTTCCAACATTAGCACGTAACACAAATCCTGCATTGAATTTCTTATAATTTACATTCGAAGTAAACCCAAAGAACGCTTCTGGATTTGAATTTTTATACTGATATAAATCATCCGTATTGATTAAGCCATCTCTGTTTCTATCTTCAAACAAGCCATCGATTGGTTTTCCGTTGTTATCATAAACTTGCTGATACACATAGAAAGAACCTTTTGGTAAACCAACAGTATTGATGAACAATGTAGTACCAGTACCACCAGAAATTCCACCATATTGATTTCCTCTGTAATTAGGATCATCTGAAATAGTCAGTTTGGTGATTTCATTTCTATTGTATGTAGCATTGAAACCAACATTCCATGTGAAATCTTTTGATTTGATGATATCTGCATTGATGTTAAATTCAACACCTCTGTTTTCCATATCACCAACATTTGCAACAATTTTATTTGAAAAATTGGTTCCAGCTGGCTGATCAATTTCATTCAACAATTTAGTTGTTTTTGTCATGTACAATTCCACACTACCGTTGATTCTGTTGTTCAACAAAGCATAATCCAAACCGATGTTTGTAGTTGCAGTTTGTTCCCATTGTCTGTTTGCATAATAACCATTAGGTCTGTACATATTGTAAAATGTATTTCCCAATTGATATTGTGCGCTGTTATTACTTAACCCGTAATAAGGGATATAGTCAAAATATCCAATACCATCTTGTTGTCCGGTTACACCATAACCAAAACGTAATTTCATATCAGAAACGACTTTACTGTTTTTAAGAAAACTTTCTTCTTTCAATTTCCAGGCCAAAGCTGCAGAAGGGAAAATACCCCATCTGTTTTCTGAACTGAATCTTGAAGATCCGTCTTGACGAACAGTAGCTGTTAATAAGAATCTATCCATTAATGAAAAGTTCAATCTGCTATAGAAAGAGATCAATGTATATCTTGGTTTATCAGATGGAAAATTTGGAGTGCTTCCAGGAGTAACTCTACCATCAGAAGTTCTGTCTGCAAAGAAATTGTTGGTTGTTAAGAAATCATTATAAGAATAACCAGCAATTACATCGATTTTACTTTTTATAGCAGTTAAATCTCTGTTGTAACCCAAATAAAATTCCATCAACGTATTTCTTTTTTGTTGGCTATAGTTTGTTGAAACGCCGCCATGAGGAATTCCTCCAGCATCAACAAAACGTCTGTAAGTAGATGCAGCGCTATCATTGATATAGTTAGAACCACTACCATTAGCAATATCATAACCCAAATTTAAATTAGCTCTCAAAGAAGGGAAGAAAGGCAATTTGTATTCAAGTACCAAGTTACCGATGCTTCTTTTTACATCAGAAATATTATTTTGTTGTTCTAACAAGCCAACTGGATTTTTGGGAGCCAATGATCTTAAACCTGTAGTAGCATTTGGATCAAGCCACTCATAAAAACCATTGTATCTTTTACTGTCAGAATAAACAGGTTGTGTTGGATCAAAAATCGCAGCAGTTCCTATTGCTCCAGTGTTAGCAAAACGAGACCCTGTTTGACTAGCTTTGATATTGATATCTGCTTTTAGGTTATTATTAAAAAACTTAGGACTGAAATTGAATCCTACAGAAGCTCTTTCCAATTTATCAGTTTTTAAAATACCTTGTTGGTTTAAATAACCAATAGACAAGCGATAAGGCGCATTGCGATAAGCTCCTGTTATACTGATATTGTTATCAGAAGTAGATGCTGTCTGATAAATTTCATCCTGCCAATCTGTAGAAGCATTTCCCATTAAAGCTTTTTGCTCAGCTGTTCCATTTGCATTTACATAATTGCGGAACTCATCTGCAGCAAGTACATCCACTTTTCTAGATATTTTTCCTACTGAAAGTTGTGTATTGAAATTAACTTTTGTTTTTCCAGACTGACCTCTTTTAGTGGTGATGATAATTACACCATTAGAAGCTCTTGAACCATAAATAGCAGTAGCAGAGGCGTCTTTTAAAATATTGAAAGACTCAATATCATTTGGGTTAATTAATGAAAGTGCATTTGCAGAACCAGAAATGCCAGAGTTATCTAAAGGCACTCCATCTACAACGATCAAAGGATCGTTACTTGCATTAAGAGAAGCACCACCTCTAATTCTAATTGTACTTCCAGAACCTGGTCCACCACCGTTAGAAGTGATAGACACACCCGCAACTTTACCAGCGATTAATTGCTCAGGTGTACTGATTTGTCCCTTTTGAAAATCTTTTGATGTAACAACTGCAACAGCTCCAGTCAAATCTTTTCTCCTTGTTGAACCATAACCCACCACAACAACTTCATTCAGTTGTTGGTTGGTTTGTACAAGTGAAATACTTCCTGCATTGTTACCAGACACTTTGATCTCTTGTGTTGCATAACCTACATAACTAATAACCAATGTGCCATTTTTTGCAGGTACATTGATTTTAAACAAACCGTCACCTGTAGTCTGAGTTTTGGTACCAGTACCTTTTAAAGTAACGGTAACACCAGACAATGGTGTACCTGTTTTTGAATCTGAAACATTTCCACTAACAACATTTTGTGCTGAAGCAACAAATGATAACAGAACAAAAAACAGGGAAGCAAATAAAAATTGGGTAATTGTTCTTCTCATGATTTTTTTTCTTTTTGTTATAAAAAAAAGAGTGTGTATTTATGACACAAAGTAAAGGAATTTAATTATAATACAACAATCGTTTGCATTGATTTTTTTCTAAATTACGCACTTTTTTTATTAGTAATCTATATTAAAAGTCGATTCCAGACCATTTCTTTTTATTTTTCTCATATTTTTCGTAATCAAATTGGTAGAGTCTTCCTGGGCGGTGAGGCACATTTGTTTCAATTTCTTCCATATCAACCAGAAAATCCATAGCGAAAAATTTCTTCCTAAAATTCCTCCTATCGAGCTTTATGCCTAAAATAGCTTCATATAAATTTTGTAGTTCGCGAAGTGAAAATTTGTTAGGCAAGAGATTAAATCCAAGCGGATGTTCCTGAACTCTTTTCTGTAATCTTTTTAAACAAGTTTCAAAAATATCCTGGTGATCAAAGGCCAGATCCGTAACAGCATTAACGTCGTGCCAATGAATTTCATTATCTAGAATCTGCAACTTATGATTCAAAACATTTATCAATGAATAATACGCGACGGTCACTACCCTACCACCCGGATGTCGAGATACTTTACCAAATGTATTTACCTGCTCTAAGTACAAATCATCCATTCCGGTTCTTTGATTTAAAATCCTATAAGCAGCATCATCTAAATCTTCATTAGGATTTAATAAATCGCCTAGCAACGACCATCGGCTTTGAAACTTTTTCATATCAGACCTAATCAATAATACTTTAAGCTTATTCTCTTCAAAACCAAAAATGACACAGTCTACCGATAACGCTACCTTATTGTAAATCTGAACTTCAGATTGTACCGCTTTCAGTGATTTGACGTTATGTAATTGAGAATCCTTCACTCCTGTTTTTTTTAATATTTATTAGACTTTATTACTTTGATTGTTTGCTGATTTTTATCGGTGTAAATAGTTAGCTGATAAGTTCCATTTGCTAAAATAAGACTTTCAGTTAATTCTAAATTATTCACCCCGACAGAAAGTTTCACATTTTTGGTGATTAATTTTCTTCCGAGCATATCAAATAATACAATTGTTGCATTAGCCTGTTGCGCTGTATTGACTTGCATTCGAATGACATCATTAAAAGGATTAGGCATCACCGTAACCATTTGAGTTTTGTCAATAAACTGTAATCGAATCACTGTACTATATTTAAAAGTACCGTCCGAATCTGTAATTTTTATTCTGTAATAAAAAACATTGCTGCTCAATAACGATACATCATCATTGTAAGTGTAGTTAGTTTTTGCAGCTGCATTTACAACATCTATTTTTACAAAATCAATTCCGTTAATGCTTCTTTCAATCTCATACTGATTTACAGTTTGTTCATTGGCAACCTTCCAATTTAAAACATTTACTGTTCCAATGTTTTTGCCATTGAAGCTTAATAAGCTTGCAGGTAAGGGAACAAATTGATTGACATAAACTCTATATTCACCAGGACTCAGAGTAAAAGATTGAGCGCCACCAAAATTCGTAATTGTTCCTGGGTTTAGATAATTATACCATGTGCCTGTAAAAGGAAAAGTAACAGTAGCTGTTTGAGTGGCCACATCAAAATTCCCCATAACTACCATTCCTGTTGAACCTTGCGTTACCACCATTGTTTTTACAAGTCCGCCCAAATTATAATTGATATTGTTTGAAGTAAACAGCGAACTGTAAGTTGCATTGTTTCTTAAACGATTAAGGTTACCTATAACATTATAGAGTCTTCTTCTTTCAAGATCATTGTAATATCCCCATCTGATTGGTTTGGGGTCTGTACGACAATTGGTATTAATCGTTCCGTTCTGACAAAAATTAATTGAGCTGTCGTAAGCCAATTCCCCAAATTGCCAAATCATTTTTGGCCCGGGTTTAGTCAATAAAAATGCATGAGCCAATTCCAATCTCTTAGGAGCGGTGTTGGTGTCTCTTATGTTATAACCATTAAATGAATTGCCGAAATTGATATTTTTATAATTAACACGTTCTTCATCATGACTTTCCATGTAAGTAATCAAATGAGGGTTGCTCCAACCGCGATTGGTAGACAATCCATAAGACAAATCAGAACTAGAAACATAGCCCATTGATGCCTGAGCATAATTATTATTCATATTCCCCCACAATAAAAAACCTTTGTTTGACAAGACAATCTCCTCAGCATTATCGGCAAAATGCTCAAGAATGGGAATACATCCTGGCGACTTTAACTGCATAGTATCGTAATACCTGTTTAAGATATTGATCCTACTTTGATCATAAGCACTCCAACCTCCAACATTACAATTATTTCCATTGTTATCGCAAGTTTGAGTTTGTGTAAATCCTTTTGATAAATCAAATCTAAATCCATCGATTTTATAGTTTACCAACCAATGTTCCACTACTCTACTCACAAAATATCTTGTTTGTAAACTTTCATGGTTGAAATCATAACCTACATTAAACCCATGTTTAGCAACAGGATTAAACCATGGATTGTTTGAAGCAGGTCTATTGTTGACAGAATCCCAATACATCTGTACCATTGGCGACAATCCAAAAGAGTGATTTAATGCAATATCCATAATAACTGCAATCCCGTTTGCATGACAGAGATCTATAAATTGTTTCAAATCGTTTTTGGGGCCATAATATTTATCAGGAGCAAAATAAAAATCTGGGTTATAACCCCAGCTGTTATTGCCTTCAAATTCGTTTATGGGCATTAACTGAATGGCGTTAATCCCTAAGTTTTTGAAATAATTAATTGAATCTCTTAAAGTCTTCCAATCGTGCTTTACAACAAAGTCTCTCAACAACAACTCATAGATAACCATTCGTTTTTTATCAGGTCTAGTATAATTGTTTGTTGTCCACGTATATGCAGGAGCGTTAGTTTGAAAAATCCCAACAATACCTGTTGTAAATCCTGATGGATATGGCTTAAGATTGGGATAGGTAGTTGAAGAAATAAATTGATCATTCCATGGATCTTGAACCTTTTCAACATAAGGATCTGAAACTGGAAGACTACCATTAATTAAATATTGGAATGAATACTCTGTACCAGATGTCAAACCAGCGACTCTTAGCCACCAATAATTTCCATCTGGTGTTTTATTCATTTGATAATTAGCTTGTTCATCCCAGTTACTTCCAGGCAAATCACCAATCAAACAAACCCTGCTTTTGCCAGGCGCATACAACACAAATGTAACAGCTGTATTATTAGCTTCATAATTAATGCCATCTCGAAGTCCTCCAGGCAATGCTGCTACATTCACCGTACCCGCGACATAAAATTTTATAGTGTCATATTTTGTTGTCACCCCATCAAAAGCCTCCAAGATTATTGTTTGTGTTCCTGCAGCAGTAATTGTCGGCCCAGGTGTTGAAGTTATTGATGTTGCCCCAGTAGCAGTCTGAATTAAAGCACCATTATAATACAGTTTTAATGTAGCTACATTATTTGATATACCGGTAATGGCTACCTGATTTCCTACAAGCTTTGTTATAGGTTCTGCTTTAGGGATGAAAGTAGGCTGCTTTGCAGGCACAGAAAGTCTTGCAGCAAGTGCAGTTGTATAAACAGGAATATACATGTCCGTTCCATCTATATTTCTTTGCACCAAACTGCCATTTCCACTTCTGAATAAAATAGAAACCTTTAAAATAGTTTCTCCTGCCGGCACTCCATAATATGCTCTCAATCCACCTGCGATAGTAAACTGCCATCTATTGCCACCTATGTAAGTAGCATTCAATGAAGCATTGGTAGTTGTGAAATTTTGATTAAACTTTACATATCGCCAATCAGAATTACTGGTGCTGGCATTTGTAATAACTCCTGTATGCACATACACATCCGAAGTAGTAGCATAATTATTCAAACCTTTATTCCCTTTTGAAGCATCCATGATGATGGTAAAGGAACTTGTAGATTCTGTAATAAAAGCAGGACTTGTGGTCAACAACTGAGAAAATGTAATCAGTTGAATCAAGACAAAAATGATTGTAATTGAAAGTTTTTTCATAAAAAAAGTGTAGGTAAATTAATGGATAAGAGCAAATAATTTCAAAGGGGCAGAAAACTATTGTGTAAAATAAACACATTACATTTGAAATTCAAAATGAAATTTTCATCTTTTAACGGCTTAAAATATATTCTTGTTTTTTTAATTTTATAATTATCAATTATCTTGTCGAACTTTTAATCGTGTAATTTTTACACATTTTATTAAATTTAAATCACCAAATATGTCATCAGCATTTGTAGGAGAAAAACCAAGATTAAGTTTCTGGCAAATATGGAATATGTGTTTTGGATTCTTTGGAATTCAGTTTGGATGGAGTTTACAAATGGGAAATATGAGTGCCATTTATGAATTCCTGGGCGCTTCTCCAGAACAAATTCCAGGTCTATGGCTGGCGGCTCCAATGACAGGATTGATTGTACAACCTATTATTGGTTATATGAGCGACAGAACTTGGAATAAAAGATTAGGAAGAAGAAGACCTTATTTTTTAGTAGGTGCTATATTAAGTTCTGCTTTATTATTCATCATGCCCAACTCACCAACAGTATGGATGGCTGCAGGTGCTTTGTGGATTTTGGATTCCAGTATCAACATCACCATGGAACCTTTTAGGGCTTTTGTAGCAGATAATTTGGATGAAGAACAAAGACCATTCGGATTTGCCATGCAAAGTATGTTTATTGGTTTGGCCTCTTTCATTGCAGGATATTTGCCTCAATTATTGGCCAATTGGTTTCATGTTTCCAGAGAAAAGTTAAATGGTTCTATTCCTCAAAATATTTTAATGTCATTTTATATCGGCGGTGCGGTATTTTTTATATCCGTGATGTACACCATTTTCAGAAGTAATGAATATCCTCCTTCTAATGACCAATGGAAATCTGAATCAAACCAAAATAACAAAGGTATTGCAGGCGTGTTCAGTGAGATTTCATCTACAATCATCAATATGCCATTACAAATGAGAAAATTAGCTTTAGTAAATTTTCTAACTTGGCCAGGTTTGTTTTTAATGTGGTTTTATTATAGCACAGGAGTTGCTGCACAAATTTTCAAGGGAGACCCCATAACTAACAGTGAAACATACACGAAAGGTCTAGAATTAGCTAACAGTACATCTGCCATTTTAAATTTAGTAACTTTTATTTTTGCATTCACTTTGCCGTTCTGGGTGAAATTGATTGGCAAAAAAAATACACATGCATTCTGCTTAATCACGGGAGGCATAGGATTGATTTCAGTT
>CALPIT020000092.1 GCA_943323705.2 Streptomyces griseus | reverse complement strand
CAGCTGCAACATCATCAAAGCCATCATTATTCGGAGAAATAATCTTGGGTGAAACGTTTATTGTTCCTGATAAAATGTTGTTTTCCAAACACTGAGAATTTTTATCTGCAGGTGTTCCGAAACCCGCGGTAGCAGCAGCACTATGCCAATTGTTTTCGTCTTGTGTTTTAGAATGGTAATTTATTCTCTCAAGCGCAATCCCTTCTACATCATCCAGTAATTTAAACTGCCAGTCATCTTTGTAAGAAAGTTTGTCAATAATATTTCCTTGTTCATTTAATAAAATTACATTTCCTTCATCATCGTTAAAAGACGGCAATTCATTTACAGTTATGATATTATCCGGCTGATTGGATATGTAATTACGTTTAACCATAGACGAATTAGTAGTAAATGCCAATAATTGTTTTGGAAAAAAAAGATAACCATCGTCGGGTAAAGCGACTATATTATCAATGACACCAGAAGTGTTCAAATTAGCGATATGTATGTTTTTAAGATTGATGATTTTATTGGAACGATTATACAGTTCTACATAATCAACGCCATCGCTTTTGGGGTTAAATAAAATTTCATTGACAACTACGTCGAAGCTATCTGGTAATTGAGACAATCCAAACCCTGTTGCATTATAGCTTCCGATAGTATTAGAAATACAATCTGTTAATGAACTCACTGTTACATTGTAAATAATATTTTCTTGAAATGATGTGGACGCTCGAAGTATCACCTTATCAAACAAAGGCGCCATGGGCAACACAGAAACAGGATTCCCAATGCCATTGTCGATTTGATAATGCAAAGGATTCATTGCACTTATACTATCTATCGGCTCATTAAAATACAACACAACATGTAAATTGTCCAGAGCAAATGCCCTGATTAATTTGGGCGAATAATCATCAATATTCATGGCATCAATGCTGTTGATATTTCCTGGTGTAGCACCATTAATATTAATTGAAGCCGACCAATTGTCTGTTCCAGAACAAGGATTGTTAATGTCTATCATTTCCAAACTCCAGCCTCCTTGTTTTTTAAGTTCATTGTGGTACCAATCGTCGGTATAATTAACGGCGTGAATCGTTCTTCCATCAGTAGCCATTAAAGAAATCATATCGCCTGCATTTGAAAGCGATGGAAAGGATGTAACAGATAAAGCTGCACCATACGCAGAAATACCAGTTATAGAACCAGTGCTACATATAATCAAAATACTGTCGGGTTTCAGTATTCGATTGGCAAACGCTCCGGATTTTGACGAAGATTTTGCCAATTTCCAGCCAGCGAGATTAACATCAAAAGGACTTACATTTCTGATTTCAAGCCATTCCACTTCCGGTAATCCGTTTGATGGTGAAGGATCTGCCATGATTTCATCAATGACAATATCATAAGGCATGGGTTGGTAAAGTACAAATTTGAAAATAGTGTCGTGAATGGTATTTGCAGACAGATCTTGAATGCCTGTCAAGCTGATTTCATAATTGACACGAGCTGTAAATTCAGTTGTAAACACAAGATGAACGAGTGATAAATTAATATTGTCTCTGAGTCCATAAGTGGGATGAATGCCATTTTCAACCAAAGTGTAATTTAAAATTTCTTCAGCTGCAGTTTGTTCCAAAGGTTCTGAAAACTTGATATCAAGGCTGTTTGGTCCTGTAATGGTTACAGCATTTACCATTGGTTGTATTGAGTCTGTTTGAACATTGGCAAATGAAAAAGCAGAACTAAAAACCATTGTCATAACCAAAATCAATTTTTTCATAAAGGTGAATTTTATCAAAAATAGGTTCAGGAATAATGAAGTTTCTTTATGATAAAAAAAAGCTGAACTTAAATGTTTACAAGCATCTCTATTGAATAATTTCTAAATTTTATGAATGTGCTTCTTTCTAATTGCTATTGAGTTTTTCTTGACTTATTTTTGCTTCACTAAAATTTATGTTATGAAAGTAGCTCTAGTTGGCGCAACCGGACTTGTGGGTACAAAAATGCTCGAAGTGTTGGCAGAAAGAAATTTCCCGGTTACGGAGTTG
The DNA here is from genome assembly GCA_943323705.2 of Streptomyces griseus. GTDB lineage: Bacteria > Bacteroidota > Bacteroidia > Chitinophagales > Chitinophagaceae > Ferruginibacter. The sequence continues at coordinate 7,040 of CALPIT020000092.1, read as the reverse complement.
ATTCCTGTAGCTTCTGAAAGATCTGTTGGTAAGAAAATTTCTTTCAAAGGAAATGAATATACAGTTGTAAGCATGCAAGGTGCAATTGATGCCAAACCTAATGTGGCTATTTTTTCAGCAGGAGGAAGTACCTCTTTGGAATGGGCACCAAAATTTGCAGCAGCAGGAATTACCGTAATCGACAATTCTAGTGCATGGAGAATGGATGCTGATAAGAAACTGGTAGTACCAGAGGTGAACGCCAACGTGTTAACTGCAGCTGATAAAATTATTGCGAATCCCAATTGCTCAACTATACAATTGGTGGTTTTATTAAAACCGCTTCATGATAAATATAAAATCAAACGGGTGGTGGTGAGTACTTATCAAAGTGTTACAGGAACTGGTGTTAAAGCCGTAACACAATTAATGAATGAAAGAAAAGGAATTGAAGGTGAGATGGCTTATAAATATCCGATTGATTTAAATGCCATTCCACATATCGATGTGTTTCTCGACAATGGTTACACGAAGGAAGAAATGAAAATGACCAATGAAACTAAAAAAATCATGGGTGATGATTCTATTTTATTAACCGCGACTTGTGTGCGCATCCCTACTGTCGGTGGTCACAGCGAATCTGTAAATATTGAATTTGAAAATGATTTTGATGTTGCCGAACTAAAAGACATCATTTCTAAATCTCCCGGTTTGGTATTGAAAGATGATGTGGCGAATTTCATTTACCCAATGCCGTTAACTGCTCATGATAAAGACGACACTTTCGTAGGAAGAATCAGAAGAGACGAAACACAGGCCAACACCATGAACTGCTGGGTGGTAAGCGATAATTTACGTAAAGGTGCTGCTACCAATGCCATACAGATTGCTGAATATTTGGCGGAAAAGAAATTTATTTAATGCTTAATAATTGATTGGCTTTAATTCATAAACAATCAAATAATCAGCATCAAATATTTTTGGTTTACAAATTCCACATGATATTCTTAATCTCGGCTTTCTGTGTTTGTAAGAAACGTGTCCATTCGGACAAACGCCTTCCCAATTGCCTTTGAGTTTTACATCACTGGAACACCTGTTTCCATTGCAGCCGATTTCCAAAGCTTTTGCTTTCCACACATCATCATGTCCGTGACCACAACCCACTAATGCATGTGCAATTTCGTGAAGAACCGTGTTTTTTACATTTTTAGGTTCTCTTAAAACAGTAAGTAAAGAAGACAATGTAATAGTTTTCTTTACATGCATGCAACATCCAAATCTTTTTTTCGCTTTGTCATATTTGAATGTCCAGCCTTTATCTGTAAGGCCGTGCTTGTTCATTAGTTTTAAAGCGAGTTGTTGAGCTTTTATTAATTCCAATTGGGGTTGATTTTACGGCTATGCTGAATTGTTTTTTTTCTCGTAGACCAATTTGTTTTGTTGATTTTTCAATGGTTTGCTGTGATTGTTTTCGCCAAACAAAATGCTGTCAGGTATCACATCAAAAGCTTTGCAAGTAATACCAATTATAATTACTTTTTAGTTCTATTTTTTCTGGTATAATGCCGATATGACAGCTGTTTGGGACAATTTCATTGGACCATTACAGATGTCTAATCGGTATAAGTCCGTCGATATGGTGTACGCAAGTATTGCAAATAGGCAGACAAGTCATTGTTGTTTCATTGAACACCTCAATAAATTTATCGAATCGTATAGGTTTATTTTCCGCATTCTCTAGTTTTTTATCTTCGGGTGAGTTCATATGTTTTTATTGCTTCTAAAATTTGACATCAAAATTATTTTGTCAAACCGCAATCTATTTGAGGTCTGTTTTTATTTTATATTTGAATCATGACAAATGTTGACATCAGAAAAGGAACAGTATCCGATATATCAGTTTTACAAAAAATCGGCAGACAAACTTTTTCAGAAACTTTTGCAGAAGGAAATACGGAAGAGAATATGAAAAAATATTTGGAAGAAGGGTTCTCCAATGAAAAACTCACTTTAGAATTGGCTAATTCTGATTCAGAATTTTATTTCGCCTATCAAGAAAATGAAGTCATTGGATATTTAAAAATCAATCATGGTCAATCTCAAACAGAGTTGAAGGATGAAACGGCGATGGAAATCGAAAGAATCTATGTCCTAAAAGATTTTCACGGAAAAAATGTAGGTCAGGTGCTATATCAAAAAGCTATTGATATAGCTAAAGAAAAAAACGTGGATTATGTTTGGCTGGGTGTATGGGAAGAAAATCCTCGAGCTATAAACTTCTATAAGAAAAATGGCTTCGTAGAATTCGATAAACATATTTTTGTTTTGGGCGATGATAAGCAAACGGATATTATGATGAGGTTCGAGTTGAAGCCACTTACAACCTTGTAAGTTTTTATCTTCCGCTATTTCCTGTTGTAGTTTGCATTCAAAACAAATCAATATGCAAACAACAAAAAACGAAACCATTACAAAAAGACTTTCCTTTTATAAAGAAAATGGCCTCTGGTACGCCGACCTGCCGCAGTTTCTAGAACTTGGGCTAGGAACAAAATCTAATCTTCTCATGGTAGACGGCTCTGACACCTTCCTCGATTTACTTTCAGAAAATGGTTCTTATGTAACGGTGGTGCTAAGTACAAAATCTTTTACAGCACACGATATAAAATTGGAAAAACTCAAAATTGGACTCAACCTGGATTTACTGGATAAGATTGGTCACGCTCCGGTTGATTACGGTGCTTATTATAATGTGTCGAAGTATGAGAACAAGGCTTATCAACATACACTCTGGCTTTGCCCGGTAACTGAATATGTTTTTGGTGGTTACTATCCGGAGAAAATTTATCTTAAAAAGTTGTTTTGTAGAAAATAGAAGGAGGTTTGAATGAATAAGGATGAGAAGCGAAAAATGGTTTTAGAGAAATGTAGAGCAGATTGAACTGTTTTATCTATTAGCGATATTGCGATATTGCAATATCGCAATATTACGTCCACAGCCCCGACATAGCCAAATTTTCAAACTAATGTTTCTTCACCCCCACTGAATTTTCTTCACCTTCTACATTTTTGTATAAAAAAAATTCACATTAAAATTTATGATCTAATCCGGTATCGAAAAAAAAGTTTAAAAGCCTTGCCTGGATTGATATAGATGATGTTTATGAATAAATAAAAAGAAAAACAGATGAAAGTTTTATCCTGAATGTGATATTGCAATATTGCAATATCGCAATATTACGTCCACAGCCTCGACATAGCCAAAAAATCAAACTAATATTTCTTCACTCCCACTGAATTTTATTCAGCACTCAAACCATCAATAGCCTTCGCCAATTCATAATCTTTTTCCGTAACAATATCACCTGCGTCATGAGTACTAAGCGAAATCTCTACTGCATTATAAACATTGCTCCAATTGGGATGGTGGTTCATTTTTTCGGCGATGATGGCCACCTTTGTCATGAAGGAAAAGGCATCAATAAAATTTGAAAAGGTGAATTTTTTATAGAGTGTGTTGTTTTGTTCCTGCCACATAAATTTTGATTTAAAAGGATTGATTTAAAAAATCAAATGCTGTTTGTGTTTGATTTGTTCATTGTTCATTTCATTTACAAATTGTACAACGGGAAGCTGTTTAATCATTTGTTGAATGTCACTGACTTCGATACCGCTGATATCATCTCCTTTAATCATCCACAAAAAATCAAGATGTTTGAACTCGGGGAGAAGGTACTCACCCATGTGCTGGTTGTGGTATAAATAATGAACGATTGTGGTTTGAGGAATTTGATATTCGTAAATCGAGAAAAAATAATTTCGTGTTTTTTTTCGCAATTCAATTTCAAGGTCACTGTTTAAGCGAAAAGTAAAACCTAGATGTTGATTGATGTGCCAGATGAACTGGTAGTTTTTTACAGGAGCTACAATTCCCAACAAGTGTGTGTTTTCAAAAAATTCTTCCGCCAGTAAATCATTGTTGATTTTGAGCTTCATATCCCGAATTTAGAAAGTTACTTCCACTTTAATGTCTTCTGTACCTCTTTTTATTTTTATAATTGTGGCATCACCTTTTTTAAACTTACCTAAAGTCTGCATATAAGTTTCAACATCGCTTACCATAAAGTCTCCCATTTGATAAATAACGTCACCAGTTTTAACGCCTGCTTTTTGAGCAGGTCTGTTTTCACTAACGCCATCAACTTTTACGCCGTTGCCACTGAAAGTATAATCTGGCATGATGCCCATGGTAACTTTAAATGAACTTTTACCCATGGCAGCGGCTTCTCTTGTTTTGGTAAATGAAACTTTATCAAGAGCAGCCGTTTTTTCAATCAATGATTGAATGTATCTGATGATTTTTAATTCACCTTCGTAGTTTATTTTATCTGCATCATCAGAAGGTTTGTGATAATCGCTATGTGTGCCAGTAAAGAAAAATAATACAGGCAAATCTTTTCTGTAGAATGAAGTATGGTCGCTGGGGCCGCTGCCCGCACTGTCTACTTTAATTTTAAAGTAACCATCCTGTAGATTAATTAATTGTCCCCAAGATGGAGAGGTACCAAAACCACCAATCGTAATACCATGAGTGGAATCATTCAATCTTCCCACCATATCCATATTCACCATGTAGTTTACATTTTTAAAATCGATTGGTGAATGTTCAACGAAATATTTAGAACCATATAAACCTAATTCCTCGCCGGAGAACGCTACAAAAACATAATTATATTTTTTACTTCCTGATTTTTTAAGAATTGATGAAAGTGCTATCAATGCTGATGTTCCGCTCGCATTGTCATCTGCACCATTGTGTATCATTTTTACTTTACCTGCATATAAAGAATTGTGGTCTTCGCCATAACCGAGATGGTCATAATGTGCCCCAAGGATAACCGTTAGTGAAGCATTGTTGTTGATATAACCCACTACATTGTGACCGGTTCTTTTTGAACTAGATATTTCTATGTGTGCAAATGGACCTTCATTTTCACTTTGTTTTTCGATATCAGCAACAATTTTGTTGTTACAGAAAACGATACCTGAAGCTAATTTTTGCTTTTTATTCTTGGCATCAAATGTATAACTGAAAGCAGTATCCGAACTGTTATATACAATTATCAGTTCTGTTTGTGAGGACATTTCATTTAGTTTTTGATAGAGCGACTCTTCAACATCAAAATGTGGATTGTCTTTATTTTCTGAAATCAAATATCCCAGGTCATACATTACTAATACTTTGCCTGAAGTGTAATCACCATTACCGGAATAAGGCATTGGAATGAAATCTTCATTGAGTTTGTATGAAGCATTACCGACTTTCAATGAACAGTTTTCAGCATATACCAGACCATCATTCACTTCAAAATCCTGAATGTAATTCGGAATTTCTGCTATAGGTTCAATACCATTTTTCTTGAATTTTTCTACGATGAACTCATAAGCTAGTTTTTCGCCGGGCATTCCTGTTCTTCTTCCTTCAAGTTTGTCATCGGCTAAAAAAGAAATAGACTTTTTAATGTCTTTGAGAATTTTTTTGTCGGATTGTGCAATGCTTAATTGGCTTACCAAAAGCAATAATAGATATATCGGCTTCATGTCTAACTTTTATGTGTAGCAAAGTTATACCAATTGGATTTACATTTTTGTTCAAATATGTCTTGTATAATGCCGATATAATAGCTGTTTGGGATAAATTTATTAAACCATTACAGATATCTAATCGGTATTAACCAAACCTATCTTTCTTTAATTCGTAAATTATTTGGTGGCTAATCGTGTTACTTTTGCAAGGTTAACAAGAAAGTCATTGGCTCAAACAATCAACATAGCGCTGGTCGGAAATCCCAATTGCGGAAAGAGCTCCATTTTTAATGAGCTCACGGGATTGAATCAGAAAGTGGGGAATTTCCCAGGTGTTACAGTTGATAAAAAAACGGGTATTGCTAATATTGCACCTTCATTAACTGCCAACTTCATTGATCTTCCCGGTACCTATAGCTTATATCCCAAACGCGCTGATGAATGGGTGGCTTATAAAGTGTTGTTGAATCAGGATGAAACCATTCAGCCCGAAATGATTGTGTTGGTGGCCGATGCGAGTAACCTGAGAAGGAATTTACTTTTCTGTACACAGATTATTGATTTGAAACTTCCTGTGGTAGTAGTATTGACGATGATGGATCTTGCCGCACAAAAAGGGATAAAAATTGACATTCCCGGATTGGAAAGAGAATTAGGCGTTCCGGTTGTGCCCGTAAATCCAAGAAAAAGAAAAGGAATTGATCAATTAAAAAAGACCATAGAATCCACGTTTCAAAATAATTTACAACCACCGCGGGAATTTATTTACAGTCACATGCTCGCGCCCGTGGCGATTGCACAGGTACAGAAAATATTTCCACAGCTCAGCAATTACCAGGCGATTCATTATTTAATCAATCATGAGCAGTTTAATCTAAGCGAACAAACCACGAAAGATATTGAGGATATTGAAAAAGAAAACAAATTCAATCCTACCAAAACACAGGCCGAAGAAATCATGCAGCGTTATGCAAGAATCAAGCATATCATGCAGTTGACCGTTGTTGAAAGTGACCCGCTCAAAAAATCATTACTGACAGAAAAAATAGACAATGTATTGCTCCATCAAAAATGGGGTTACCTGATTTTATTGGTTGTGTTGTTTATTTTATTTCAAGCTGTTTTCTGGATTGCAAAATACCCGATGAATTTCATTGAATGGATTTTTGGAAACATGAGTAGTTGGTTATCTCTTCATTTACCTATAGGATGGTTCAGCGATTTGTTCATCAATGGTGTGATGGCCGGATTGAGTGGCATCATGGTTTTTGTGCCGCAGATTATGATATTATTTGGTTTGATTACATTATTAGAAGACAGTGGTTATATGGCCCGAATCAGTTTTCTCACGGACAAGCTTATGCGCAAATCAGGACTGAATGGAAAAAGTGTCATGCCGATGATCAGTGGCTTTGCTTGTGCTGTACCGGCCATCATGAGTGCAAGAAATATTGAAAATAAAAAAGAACGTT
>CALPIT020000091.1 GCA_943323705.2 Streptomyces griseus | reverse complement strand
GACAATCATGATATGGCGAGATTTTATTCAGTGGTGGGAGAAGATATCAACAAATACAAATCAGCTTTATGTTGGTTACTAACGTCTAGGGGTATACCAGAATTGTATTATAGTTCCGAATTTGCTACAACAGGCACAACTTACCCTACGGATGGTTACGTAAGACTTGATTTTCCTGGTGGTTGGAGAGAAGATAAAGTGAATAAATTTTCTTACAATGACAGAACAGAAAAAGATAATCAAATTTTCAATTTAATAAAGGCACTGGCTAATTACAGAAAAAAATCATCTGCATTAACAACTGGTAAATTCATGCAGTATTTGCCAGAAGATGGTGTTTATACTTATTTCAGATATGACAATAACCAAACCATTATGACGGTTATGAACACCTCTAAATCAGAAAAAAATATTTCATTCAATAAATTCGAAGAGAGAACGAACGGATTTTCAAAATATAAAAACGTAATTACTAATGATATGGGTTCTATGACAGATTTTAAATTAGGTTCATACCAAACTGTTGTATTAGAATTAATAAAATAATTATCAAGTATTCCATAAAAGCAAAAAATATGCAATTCAAAAAACTGACATTATCCGTGTTATCCATCATTTTATCGATAACGCTACTCGCTCAAAGTGAAAAATCATTATTCCCCCATCCTAGCTGGTCGCTGCAATCTAACATTTACGAAGTCAATCTCAGACAATACACTAATGAAGGCACTTTTAAAGCTTTTGAAAAATCATTACCGCGACTAAAAAATATGGGTGTTGAAATTTTATGGTTCATGCCCATTACACCTATCAGTCTTAAAGGAAGAAAAATGAATGAATCGGAATTGGGTAGTTATTATGCGGTTAGCGACTATAAAGGAATCAATCCTGAATTTGGCGATATGAACGATTTTGTTTCATTGGTAAAAAACGCTCATGCTATGGGATTTAAAGTCATTACCGATTGGGTACCTAACCATTCAGGAATCGACAACGGATGGGTAGATAGACATCCTGATTTTTATTCCAAAGATGAAAAAGGAAATTTCATTTCGCCATTCGATTGGACGGATGTTTATAAATTAAATTACGATAACATAGAAATGCGTGACAGTATGATTGATGCCATGAAATTCTGGATTACCAATGCGGGTATAGACGGCTTCCGTTGCGATGTAGCAGAGCCTGTTCCAGCTGATTTCTGGAAGACATGTATTGGCGAATTAAAAAAAATGAAAGATGTGTTCATGCTAGCTGAAGGCAATACAAGCTGGCTGCATGAATCCGGATTTGATGCCACTTACAACTGGAATGCCATGGGTTATACTAGAGATTTATATGAAGGTAAAATGTCTGCATCAGCATTCATCGATTCATTAAATGCTAACTACAAACGTTACCCGAATGATGCGATGCGCATGAATTTCACCACCAACCATGATGAAAACAGCTGGAATGGCACTGAGTTTGAAAAATATGGTGATGCGTATAAAATGTTCAGTGTTTTCTCTATGACTTACAATCAAACCATACCGTTAGTGTACAGCGGGCAAGAAATACCCAATAAAAAAAGACTAAAGTTCTTTGTAAAAGACCCAATTGAATGGAACGGGTTGGAAATGGAAAGTTTTTACAAAACGTTACTTCATCAACGCAAAATGAACCCTTCATTAGCATCTGATGCTTCTTACAGAAGAATAAAAACTTCTGCTGATGAAAACGTGCTGTGTTTCATGAGAGAAAAAAACAAACAAAAAGTTCTAACAATGCTAAATCTCAGTGCTAAGTCGCAAACAATTACCATTTTGGATAAAAACTTCAGTGGCGAAGTTGGCAATATTTTCGAAAACGGCAAATGGATTACGCTGAAACCTGGTCAGAAATTCGAATTGAAACCTTGGGGATTTTTAGTTTATGCTGATGGAGCAAAACATGCTGATTAAACATACTTGTTTATGAGTTGAATAAAATCAGACCTCGTAACCATCTCTGCACCCAAACTCATTAAATGTTCGGTCTTCTGTTGACAATCAATCAACTGAAGACCGTTCTTTTTTAATTGATTGACCAGATTGATAAAAGCAAATTTACTGGCATTGGATTCAGTACTGAACATGCTTTCACCGAAGAATACGTTTCCAATCTTAATGCCATATAACCCACCTACAAGCTTTCCCTCTCTCCAGGTTTCCGCACTTAATGCATAGCCAGCTTCATGTAATTTCGTGTATGCGTCTACGATATCTTGATTTATCCAAGTACCCATCCCATCTTTTCTATCAACTGTTTTACAGGAATTGATCACTTTAGAAAAGGCTTTATTCATAGTAAAACGAAATCGTCCATTTTGTAACACCTGCTTCATACTTTTGGTCACTCTCAATTTATCAGGATACAATACACATCTTGGATCGGGAGACCACCAAATGATAGGTTCATCCTCATTGTACCAAGGAAAAATCCCATTACGATAGGCACACAATAATCTTTCAACAGACAAATCACCACCGATGGCGAGCATGCCGTTTTCGTCTGCTTGTGACACTTTGGGGAATATGATATGGTTGGTGAGTATGTGCATTTGTAGGTTTAATGGTTTAAAAGTTTAATGGTTTAATGGTTGTGCGAATTTGGAAGAACCTTAAACCAGCGAAGCGGTTTAAACACTTCAACCAGAGAAGCGACTTAAACCCTTAAACCAGCATAGCGATTTAAACCCTTCAACCAGCGTAGCGTTTTAAACTCTTCAACCAGCGCTGCGACTTAAACCTAGTCTTCCTCCTCAAACCCCCACTCCTCTCTCAAACCCTCCATCACCTCTCCTTTCAATTGAGGTGTATCATAATGACCGGCAATACTCTTTTGACGAAAGGCTTCATATACAGAAACTGCACAAGCAACCGAAATGTTCAATGATTTGATGATACCTACCTGAGGAATAATGAAATTACCATCGCATAAGCCAATCAATTCATCAGTAACGCCGCTGTGTTCATTTCCAAAAACCAATGCTACATCTTCTGTCAAATTCAAATCATGTAAACTAACCGCATCTGTACTCAAATGAGTCGTGTATATTTTTTTATACTTTTTTCTTAATGCTTCAAAGCAGGCTTGAGCATTATCAAATTGATGAATGGTCAGCCATTTAGCGGCACTAGAGCTGCTTTTAGCGCCCCATTTTTTATGGCGGGGAATTACTGTATTTAAAATATAAATCTCTTGTATTCCCACCGCATCGCATGTACGCATTACAGCAGAGATATTATGAGGGTCTGCCACATTTTCTAAAACTACGGTAAGATTGAGTTGTCTTTTGTTTAAAACAGACGATAGTCTTTCTGATCTTTCTGGTGTCATGTTGCAAAAATCGGATAAATCAGCAGTTTATCAACATCTGAAAAAATTATTTTTTAAAGCAAAAAATCATTTGCTACATTGAGCAAAATTAAAAACTCATGACTCGTAAAGTTCTAGCTCTTGCTCTAATATTGGGCATCTATTCTTGCAATAACAAAGAAGATAAAAACACAAAACCTGATGTAGTAGCAGTCAATATTGATACTACCACTAGTCCTTCAACAGATTTCTTTCAGTTTGCCAATGGCGGGTGGATTAAAAACAATCCTATTCCCGGTGAACAATCGAGCTGGGGTATCGGCAATCTTGTCATTGAAGAAAACAATAAGCGTCTTAGAGAAATATGCGAAAAAGCCGCTGCAGCCAATGCAAAACCAGGAAGCAACGACCAAAAAATTGGTGATTTCTGGACCACAGCCATGGATTCAACAAAAATTGAAAAAGAAGGATTATCTCCTTTAAAAATATACCTAGATAAAATAAATGCTGTTTCTGATGTCAATTCACTGCTCATTACAGTAGCGGAATGTAAGAAAGTGGGTTCGTCTACCCTTTTCAGTGACTATGTTGGACAAGATGCCAAAAACAGCGAAGTAATAGCCTATCAACTTTATCAAGGTGGACTTGGATTACCGGAAAGAGAATATTATTTCAAAACGGATTCAACAACTATCAACATTAGAAACCAATACCTAAATTATATTTCAACCATTTTATCCATGTCAGGTGTCGATGCTGCAACTGCAAGTGCTGCTGCAAAAAGTATCTTGGCATTGGAAACCAAATTAGCAACAGCATCACGCAAAATAGAAGACCTAAGAGACCCATATAAAAACTACAATAAAATGGCAGTTGCTGATTTAGCAAAAATGTCATCCAATCTTAATTGGACTTCCTATATGAGTACCATTGGCGTTACCACAAATGATAGTATCATTGTTGGCCAACCGGAATTCTTCAAAGCTTTGAATGATTTATTAAAATCAGTTCCTATCAACGACTGGAAAGCTTATGTAAAATTCAATTTCATTTCAGACATGGCTGGTGTTTTACCAGATGCCTATGGAAAAGCCTCTTTCGATTTTAATAAATTATTCAGTGGTGCTAAAGAAAGAAAACCAAGATGGAAAAGATCCATCAACATGATTGAAGGTGCCATGGGTGAAATGCTCGGTCAGTTGTATGTAAAAGAATTCTTTAATGAAACAGCAAAGAAAAGATACACTGTTATGGTTGACGCTATTAAAGAAGCCTTAAAAGACAGAATCGGCAACCTTTCATGGATGAGCGACAGTACTAAACAAAAAGCATACACGAAGTTAGCTTCCATCAAAAGTAAAGTTGGCTACCCCGACAAATGGAAAGATTTCTCTTCTATGGAAATCGGAAAAGAAAGTCTGGCTAAAAATTACATGAGCTCACGTTTGTGGTGGCATAATTATGAATATAATAAATTAGGAAAACCTGTTGATAGAAACGAGTGGGACATGTATCCTCAAACTTACAATGCTTATTACAATCCAAGTAATAATGAAATTGTGTTACCTGCAGGCATCTTCACCATCCCAGGTTATAGAGATGAAGAAGTGGATGATGCAGTTGTTTATGGATATGGCGGCGCTAGTACCATCGGACATGAGATTACACATGGCTTTGATGATGAAGGCAGACAATTTGATGAAAAAGGAAATCTAGTAAGCTGGTGGACCAAATCAGATGAAGAAACTTTTACGAAACGTGCTGAAGTAATGATAAAACAATTTGACGAGTTCGAGCCTGTAAAAGGATATCACATTAATGGAAAGGCTACTTTAGGAGAAAACATTGCCGACCTTGGAGGTATTCTTTTAGGCATTGAAGCCTTCAAAAAAACAGCTCAGTTTAAGGAAAATAAATTAATTGCTGGATATACACCAATGCAGCGTTATTTCCTAGGTTACTCACTAGGTTGGCTAGGTCACACAAGAGAAGAGCAAGAAAAAAACAGATTGATGACAGATGTTCATTCTCCTGCAAAATACAGAGTAAATGGTCCTTTTGTAGATGTTGATGAATTCTACACAACTTTCAATATCAAACCAGGATCACCAATGTATAGGGATGATAGTTTGAGGGTGAGGATTTGGTAGGCGGCCCCCTCAATCCCCCGAAGGGGGAAGTTGGTGTTTAGTACTTTTGTTCAATTTGTTTCAAAGGTTTAATGAGTTCAAAAGGTTTATTACAGAGTATAATGTAACCTTTTGAACTCATTAAACTTTTGAAACTATCCAGCATCTAGTATCCAGCATCTAGTATCTAACAACCCCAACCCCGGCATCTCACTATAAATATACCTTCCATTATCAAAGGCAACTCCATCTGCAACACATTCCGTTTGTAGCAAAGTTCCATCCATATCCACATAATCAAGCAATGGTGCTAATTGTGCAATGGCAGCAGTACCAATAGCATTTTCATTCATACAACCTATCATCACTTTCATATCTAAAGAACGGGCTTGTTGAATCATTCTTCGAGCAGGTGTAATGCCGCTGCATTTGGTGAGTTTGATATTAATGCCATGAAAATGTTGATGGCATTTTTCTACATCAGATTCGAAGACACAAGATTCATCAGCAAATAATGGCAATGGTGACTTCTCAAATAAAACCTTCATGCCTTCCCAATTGTCTTTTGCCAATGGTTGTTCCACAAACTCAACACCCAAATCTTTTAACAATGGAATTTTAATTAACGCCGTTTCTAAATCCCATGCAGCGTTGGCATCTACTCTTAAAACCGAATCTGTGTGTTGGCGTATAGCCGCCACCGTTTCGATATCATTTTCAAAACCTACTTTAATTTTATAAATCGGCCATGGCTTTTCTTTCATTTTCATTACCATTTTTTCAATCGTGTCTATACCAATGGTGTAATCTGTAAGTGGTGAATTGTTGACATCTAAATTCCACAATTGATGCAATTGCTTTCTTTTCATCTTGCCAAATAAATCCCAGCCAGCCATATCCAGCGCACAAACTAAAAATGAATTGTGAGGAAACAAATGATGGAGATAATGCCAATATCTTTCAGGATCAGAAAAAGCAAACTGCTCCACAAATCTTTTTTTCTTTTCTAAATCTTCAGCCATTTTTTCTACAGGAATATTATAATAAGCAATAGCCGGAGCTTCGCCATAACCTTTGAAACCAAAATATTCCAATTCAACAAAAAAAATCGGCTGGTGTGTTTTCGTACCTTTTGAAATCGTAAATGGATGACGAAAAGGAATCGACTTTATCGTGTAAGAAACTTTTAAAGGCATACTAACATCTTTGGGTATCCGTAATCAAATGAAGGATGGATTCGTTGAATGCTTTTTGTTCATTCAAAGATTCTAATGTGATGTGCATGCGGTAATTCCAAAAATGATTAGGATCTGCAGGATTATTGATTCTTTCTTCGTTAGGGTGAATACGACGAATTTTCTCATCAATAGACATCAAGTCTTGTAAAAGAAAAACGCTCCACATAGCTGGTGATTTCAAATGCTGATGGATGATTTCTTTACAAATTTCAGGTTCGCAAAACTGAGGCGCTTTTCCGGTATGCAATAATAAATCAGTATAAAAGCGCTGCGTCATATGTACGTCTTCTTCCCACCATTGTCGGATAGTGCTCATATCATGAGTAGAAGGTGTAACAACCGACAAATATGGTGCATCATTGGGATGTGAAAATTGCTGGTAAGATTTCTTGGGCATTCGCTGTACTTGCAATGCCAGCATCTCCCTACTTTTCAACACATCTTCCACCATATCCGGCACCATACCCAAATCTTCAGCACAGATCATCATATCAGAACTCTGTTGAATGGCATCCAACTTTTGCTGTGCGACATGGTACCATAAATCGTTTTGTTTTTCATAAAAATATTGAACATACAAACGATTCAATTTATCTTGTTCGCCATGAGATAATTTCTTAAACGAAGTTGTATCATGAATATCTATTCTGAAATGAAATTGATCGTTATTTCTTTCGTCTCTGAACAAGATAACTTCGCCAAGCAGATCAAATAATTTCTGCTTAACTAATGGATCTATATGATTGGATTTTGAAAACAGTTCAATTTTTCTTTGAGTATTAAATTCCTCTTTAAAAGCATTTCCGTTTAAGAATTGTTTTTTGATATCTGAGGCTTTGTCTCCAAAAACATTATCTAACAGCTCATCATTGATGTAGGGATTGCAAAATCTGTTTTCATCAAAATGCAATCCTGCTTTATAAAAATCATCTTTTGTGAATGCGATTGCTGGAACAAAAACACCAAACACGCCTTCAATGGCATGCATGGGCACACTCCAGATTCTGAAAAAGCCAAGCACATGATCAATACGAGTAGCATCAAAATAGTGACTCATATGCGTTAGCCGCTGACGCCACCATGCATAATTAGTCGCTTTCATCGCATCCCAGTTATATGTAGGAAAACTCCAATTTTGTCCTTTTTTTGCAAAAGCATCAGGTGGAGCTCCTGCCTGCATATTCATATGAAACAGCGATGGATTCATCCAGGTGTCCATACTAAATCTTCCTACGCCAATTGGCAAATCTCCTTTCATAATTATTCCCAACTTGTGAGCATAACCAACGGCATCACTTAACTGCAAATGCAAATGGTATTGTACAAAATAAGTAAAGGCAATTTCAGAATAGGCATCTGACTTTTCAGCTACTAATTGATGTATCAGTTTATCATCATAATTAGCGAATGTTTCCCATTGGCTAAAATCAGCTGTTTGATATTTATCTCTTAGAAAACAAAATGCAGCATACGGCACCAGCCAATGACGATTTTCGTTAAAGTATACATTAAAAGCTGTCTCTTTTAGAAAATCAGTTGAAGCATTATCAAAAACAATCCTTGCTGCTTGCTGTTTAAGTCTATGTACATTTTCATAATCCAGCGTTGAGCATTCGTTAAGCGTTTTCGCAACTGAAATCAAATCTGCAGGTATAGTGATTTTATTTTCATCCGCAATTTTTTGAATATCCAAGAATATCGGATGCAAAGCAAAAGCAGATACTGCTGAATAAGGATACGAGTCTGCACGTGTATAGGTTGCCGTTGTATCATTAATAGGCAACAACTGAATCATTTTTATCCCAACTGCTGCCGACCAATCGGTCAATACATTTATATCTGAGAAATCACCTACCCCCCAACTTTTATTGGTTTTAAGAGCAGACAATTGCACATTGACACCTGCGCCTTTCCAGGCATGTTTCTTCAAATCTGTGTATTGGTGTAAAAAAACAGAAACATTTGTTTTGTCGGGTTGACTTAATTTCCTGTTTGTTGCTTCTTCTAAATGCTCGGCTCTTTTTTGCTTATGGTCATAAGTAGCAAACTTAAATTCCATTGGAAACTGAGCTTTATTCAAATCAAGCTTTAGTGTCCATGCATCATTTTCTTTGTTAAGCAATATTGCCTTTTCTGCATCCCATTTTCCTAATTCATTACTAGACCCCAATATACATATTCCTTTACCCTCAGGCAATTGTGTAGCCTTTACCCAAAAATGATGTGTAGGTTTATTAACGGAGGAATGAGTTGGTATCGATTTTTCTTTAATCAGTACTTTAGCAAAAGCACGACTGTTAAATACATTAGTTTCAATAGATGAATGCTGCCAGTCGTCATAAACCATAACCTCTTTATCGCCGATAGCTAATGTTCTCATTTGCCAATAATCACGAATCTCCTTACCATTGTCTTT
>CALPIT020000090.1 GCA_943323705.2 Streptomyces griseus | reverse complement strand
TGAATTTCTTCAGTCACCATGCTCTTGCTTTTCACTAATGTCTTGCAATTTTTCTGCTGACAAATATTGATGATTTCATCAATGGCTTGCTGGCTATTTTCTGCCCAAATTACTTTGCCGCCACGTTTGGTGAATTGCTTTTCGAATTCTTCTAATTGTGTATCGAGATTTTCAATGGCTTTCCATTTGGTGTTTTTTGCTCTTTCTCTAGCCAATTCAAGATTTTCAAACTGCTGCTTGCCTTGAGGAACAACAGCATTGTATTTTCCGATATTGAAATTAATTTTACGCCTGTGTTCCAGGTCGGAAGCTTTAATTGCAGTCTTTTCTATGAAAATATCGGAATGTTCAGACATGTATCTTTTTTCTGCAGCGAATTTACTACTTAATGCAATAAAGAAGCTAAGATTGTTAAGGTTTTACAACTTTGATTATCGCTTATACAAATAAGGCTCAATTAGATTAAACACATCTTTTTCAATAGCATAAAATGAAGAAGAATCTGAAGGGGCATATGGTTTTCCACTGCCATTCGTAATAAAAACAAATCCAATTCCTTTTTTGATATCAACAAATGCATCACTTACCAACCCATAAGCATCACCGGAATGCCCAAACAGGTTTACATTACCTGAGAATATTTCATCATTGCCTTTGGTGTTCGTACTCAAATGAATGCCCAAGCCCCAGTTTCTGAAAAGTCCATTGGCATTGTCTTCGTTTGTGCCATCATATTTCCATTGAGAACTTGTCATGGCTTTGAAGGATGATTTACTGATGATTGGATACTTTTGGTATTTCCCTTCATTCAAAAAAATTGAAAATATTTTCGACAAATCTGATGCCGAAACTCTTAATCCACCTTGAGGAGCAAATCTTATGGCATTGGTTCCTACAACATAATTATTGATGTTTTCAAAAACGGGCGGAATACCATTGAAATTATCAGTTTGTGGGGTCCACACGTTATCTATTTTCCTATAAAGGGTCGCCAAATTGTTGATGTTTGTAATCTTGTTTACATTAAACGTGGCATTGATGCCAAGCGGTTTGAAAATAAATTCAGCACAATACGCATCGAAACGCAAACCTGATATTTTTTCAATGATGGTACCAATGATTCCATAATTCAAATTACAGTAATTGAAATAACTGCCGGGCTTTTGGTTGAGAAACAAATTCTTTGAATAATAATTTCCGGAATCAGTTACAAGAGAAGCTAAATTCGGCACTGGGTTATTTTCATAAGTAGCTGTTAGAAACGAATCGTAAGCATTTGGATCATCAGTTAGAGTAGAAGTATGTGAAAGCAACATCCTTGGTGTTATCGCAATGTCGGGGTGATATGGATTGACACATTTAAAGCCAAGAAGCTTGCTAATATCTGCATCAAGTGTTATTTTATTTTGTTCCACCAATTGCATAAAAGCAATTGCTGTTATAGTTTTAGAAATGCTGGCTACTCTGAATTGCGTTTCATTATTAACCGAAATATTTTTTTCGAGATTGGCATTACCAAAATTGACTAAGCTAGTTATTTTATTTTTATCAAACAGCACAACAGTGCCGCCTGTGAGTTCATATTTATCTTTGATGTCGAGGATTTCATTTTCCAATTGCTGCGCCTTTAAAATAGTTGCTGACATAAAAAATAAAAAAATAAAGATTGAAAAAAACAGTTGATAATGGAGAGGTATTTTTTTCATGTTGTGTTTAATTCAAAATTCAATTTTTACTTTTGAATTTTTACTTTTGAATTTTTTTCTCTTATAGGTATTTAATAAAAACAAGTAAAGACTAAACCAATTGACTTGTTTTTGTATAAATAACTTTTCTTTCTTTGAGATAGTTCATGATAAAGTCAAAGCATTTTTCATCATGACCAATCAACTCAGGAGGGAAGATGCCTTTCTCAGTAAATAAATTTTCCAAAACCATATTGGCAGCTGCAGTGGCAGTGTATCCCGTAGTTCTGGCCATGGAAGAGGTTTGTGTTTCAGGATTGTATTCGTCATACAAATCGTAAGTTACTTTTTCCTGATGACCATTGTTGTTTTTACCGGTTAAAGTAATTCTCATTACAGTCAATTCTGGTTCTGTAGCGCCGAGTTTCCATTCGTTGATTAATAGTTTACTTGTAAATTCAAGTGGAGAACATTCAACACCCGAAATATTTATTTTTTCAGTGCTAAAAAAACCACTGGCTTTGAGCATGCGGATGTATTCAATATGTCCGGGATAACGCAATGTTTTTTCTTTTCTGTTTTTGATATGAGGCATGGTAAATAAAATCGAGCGCAATCCATCTGTATTAAAAGCCTCTAGTGTTCCCACGTTATCAAAATCTATAAACTCAAGTTCAGTAAGGGCCTCGTGTGTAACGATATTTCCGTTTTCTACATAACGTGCAGGACGAGTATATTCTTCAATCACATCAATAGGAGAGAAAGGTGCTTTGTAACAGAAAGGCCATTTCTTTATTTTAGGCAAACCGCCTACCAAACATTCAAAATCGGTAAGCTCCATAATGGCGTTATATCTTCCTAAAATAAAGTTGCCCATACCCGGAGCCACGCCGCAATCAACAATGGCAGTAACGCCTTTTTGTTTGGCGAGTTCATTAAGCGATAACGCATCTTCAGGAAAAAATGAAATGTCCACTACATTTTTTCCAGCTTCAATAATTTGTTTTAATGTTTCAAATCCCAAAAATCCTGGAACAGCGCAAATCACCAAATCAAATGGCTGCAAGGTTTTTTGTAAAGCTGCATGATCTGATACATTCAGTATAATGGTTGTGATTGAACCATTTTTCCCTTTTACAAAATCAAGCCTTTCCTGATTCATGTCGGAAACAGTTACTGCGTGCTTTGCAGCCAAATCAAAAGCCATGGCAGAACCTACCATACCTGCGCCTAATACGATGATGTTGCTCATTTGATTAAATTTTATGACGACGAAAATAGTGAAAAAATCAGCTCTCCGTAAAATCCATCGATTTGCCATAAGTTTCAGGTAACACAAACGCTGATAACAAAGCCAAAGCCCAAACGATGGAGCCTGTAATCATCAATCCTTCTGTAAGTGTCAAACCAAATTGCTTTTCAATGAAAATATGAAACGGAATCATCAACGTAACAGCTCCTCTCATGAAATTGGTAACGGTAGCGGTTACGGTTACACGAAGATTCGTGCCAAAATGTTCGGATGTTGTGGTGACAAAAACTGATAAATACCCACAACCCAATCCCATCAAATAAGAAGTAAGGTTCAATCCATAACCATGATAAATATGTAAAAAATGAAAAAATGTCACCAAAACACCAAAGAACATGTAAACCACCAATATCTTTTTTCTACTCTTAAACAACTGACTCAAAATGCCACTCGATAAATCTCCAGATGCAATACCAACCTGAAATAAAATAAAACAAGTAGATAGTTTCAGTCCATCAATATGATGAAGTTTTGCTAATTCGGGAGACAATGTAATTAATAGTCCAACCGAATACCAGATGGGAACTCCCATTAAAATACAGGCAATATATTTTAATACTCTTTGTTTGGAAGAGAACAACAAACTAAAAGACCCTTTAGCAACAGCTGATTTTTTTGCGCTTGCAAACATGGACGTCTCCATGGATTTAATTCTGATAAACAACAATAAAAACCCTGCCAATCCTGCGCCGATAAAAGCTTGACGCCAAGGAAGGAAATCGCCTGCTAATCCTGCGGTTACAGCTCCTAAGGCTCCTAATGTAGCTACTAATATGGTACCATAACCTCTTTTTTCAACGCTCATGCTTTCTCCTACAAGCGTAATGCCTGCACCCAATTCGCCGGCCAATCCAACACCTGCTAAAAAACGTATCACTGCATAAGTATTTACATCATGAATAAATCCATTGGCAATATTGCACAACGAATACAAAACAATAGATCCGAACAAAGCGGTTACTCTTCCTTTTTTATCAGCAATAATACCTGTGATAATACCACCTACCATCATACCTGCCATTTGTACGGCAAGTAAAGTTTCTCCTGTTGTGGTTAAAGCATCGCCCGACAATCCCAGTTCTTTTAATGAAGGAATGCGATACACATTGAATAAAAACAAATCAAAGGCATCGATAAAAAATCCAAGTCCGGCGGCTATTACAGCAATATTGAAAGGAGAATGGTAAATTTTGTGTTGTTGCATTTAAAATATTTATTTGCTGTAAAATATATTCTGTGTACTAAATGATTCAATGAAAATATAACGGGAATTGTATTGTTCCAAAAAATTAATGGCTATTAAAAACCATGAGTCTTAATATTGGATCAAAAATTCAAAAAATTACTTGGAAGAAAAAAATCAAAGCCCTATTTTTAGAAAAATTAATTTTTACATGTTTTCATTAACTAAAAAACGTCATGAACGAAAAAAAACTACAACAAGAAGATTTAATTGAAAAGCAAAATAAAACAACTTCATTACAGTTCAATAGACGAAATTTTTTATACACCATTGCTGCATCATCAGTGGCGTTTTATCTGTCAGGCTTTATAAAGCCAACGAGTGCTCCACTTGAAGTTCGAAATATAATTCCTCCTAGGTTAGACACTGCATATTTAGGAGAAAAAGTACTTTGCTATCGTCCTATGCGTCGTGGTGTTCCTAACATGACTATTGAGTCTGTTGGAAGCCAACTCGTCGCACATAATTATGGTCATGGTGGTAGCGGCTGGACCTTAGCACCGGGTTGTTCCAAATATGTAGTGGGCTTGGTTGAAGCTTCTCCAAAAGGAAAATCAATTTCAAAAGATGCAGCGGTAACTGTAGTAGGCGGTGGTGTTTTAGGGCTTTTTACAGCTTATGAATTAGTACAACGCGGCTATACAAATATTACAGTCGTAGCTGATTCTTTTGATAAACTCACCTCACACAATGCAGGTGGTTTATTGGCGCCAGTTTCTATGAGCAACAATCCTCAGATTCAACCATTAATCGACAAGATTGGAATTGATGCGTATAAATTTTATGCTTTAGTAGCGCAAGGCAAACAACAAGATTTCCAAAACGGCGCATTAATTGTTCCTGCTTATTTTGAAGACAGAGAATCGTCCGGACTTGAGCCTTATGTAGGAAAAGTAATGCAACCAGCTAAAGATGTTATCCTAGATTTTGGAAATGGTACTCAACGTAAAATGGTGAGCTATGATGATGGCATTTTTATTGACACCGCAAAAATGATGGTGGCGTTACATGATTTTCTTGCCTCAAAAGTCAAATTTGAAAAGAAGAAAATCAATAAATTATCAGAAGTATCATCTTCACTTGTTTTCAATTGCTCGGGCTTAGGTGCTTCTAAACTAAATAATGACGCAGAAGTTGTGCCTGTGCAAGGACATCTAATCATGTTACGCGATCAGGTTCCAGCAGATTTACAATCAATGATTTTGGTTTATTTTTCAAAAGGAAAAACTGAATCCGGACACGAAGCCAAACGCTCATTTTATATTTTCCCTAAACAATTGCCAGGATCAGCTGCTAATGATATTGGCGTAATCGGCGGTACTTTTATTGAAGGTGGAACACCTGATACACCCAATCTAAAAGAGTTTGAGATTCTGGTAGGTAATGCAAGAAAATTCTATGGCATCTAAATATGCTACTAGCTGATATTCAATACAAATTCAGTTATCTTAAGAGATTCTAATTCTTTAAAACGGAAATAGGTTTATTTCCTAGGCCTTCAATTTTTAATACATACATCCCAGCAGGCAAATTGATTGTTTGTACAAAAGTATAATTCGTATTCAACGTTCCTTTTCTAACCAATTGACCGGTGCTGTTATATAAACAATAAGTCTTGCCTGTTAAACTCGAATTTGTTCGTATTGCAAAATTTGATTGTGCCGGATTTGGAAAACAAACAACCTGATTGTCTTGAAGAACATTGACATTGATTTCAATTTGCACTGTATCTGCATAACCACATCTGCTTGCTATAAATCTAAGCGTATACATACCAGACATAGCATAAGTATGAGTTGGCTGAAAATCAGAACTTGTCGCACCATCGCCAAAATCCCAGAAATAAGTATCAGCGGCTAATGAATGATTTTGAAATGAAACGGTATTGTCAATTATAGAATATTCAGAATGGGCTACAGGATCATATTTTCCTACAAACCATTTCGATAAAGAATCGTACACCATCAATTTTGCAGCTTCTTTTATTTTTCGTGTAACCGTATCCGCTAGTCCAAAGTTATAATTAATATCAACCGGATTTTTTCTGAGTATTACAGAATAGAAAGAACATGCTGCTGCATAAGAGCCTGCTGCCGATGGATGACTTCCATCAGATGCATACAATTCTATTTCAGGATGCATTGTTCTTAAGTATTTCCAAACCACACCAACAGGAGACACCAATGCACTGTTATCATTTGCCATTTGCATGTAGCGCATGTGTAATAAGCTGTCCATGCCTTGATACGTACATACTGGTGGCCATGAACCGCAATTGGAAGCGTCGCCAACTTTTCGACCCCAGGTTCTGTAAAAAACGGTTTGGGCGCAAGGACTGTATTGATTGATAACACTGTCTAAAAATCTTGCAAAAGGGAATACTTCCACTGCAACTTGGTCATCAGGAAATGAGGGCAACTGGCTCTGTTCTTGAAGTACCACAAAATCCCAGTTGCCAGCCATTAATTTATTTTGTGAAGTTGTATTGGTAGTATGTAATTGAAATGTATATCCACCGGGTGTATTGCTGTCAACAATAAGCGTATCATTTGTGGACAAGGCAATATTTTTTAAAAGCAAAGGCAGGTTGTTAAAAGCAGTATAGCTGTTTCCTAAAAACAATACTCGTTTGGATTGTGCAGCGAGCTGAAGAGAAAAGCCAATAAAAATTACAAAACTAAATATGCGAAATCTGCAATTCATATTTTTTATTTTTTTGAAGAATTATAGTCTTGTTCCAAAATCATTTGTCCTCGTCTTCCAAAGTCCTTTTGTAAAATCAGGGAATTCAAGATTCTTACCACCGGCTGCAACTGATTCCTGACTTAAAGGTGAAATGGCTGTCCATGCCGCAGCATCATAAATATCGAGCGGCGTTGTTGTCTTATTTTTTATCGATTCAATAAATTCATGCAACACAAAAAAGTCCATGCCGCCATGACCAGCACCAATCGTATCATTTTGAAATTTTTGCCACAATGGATGATCAAATTTTTCGAGGTAAGGCTTTGCCGCTTCCCAGCGATCCTGATCCCTACTCAAACCATGCAAATAAATAGATTGGTTTACATCCATCCACAATCCTTTCGTGCCCTGAACTCTAAAACCTAATGAATAGGGGCGAGGCAATGAGGTGTCGTGTTGTAATAAAATAGTTTCTTGATTGGCGGTTTGTATCATGGTAGTCACTACATCTCCTAATTTGAAATTGATTTTTGCATTTGGATGATTCGCGCCACCTTTCTCAACAATATATTCATGCAAACCTCTTGCTTTAGATGAATAAGAAACCAGTGAAGTAAAGCGATTGCCTCTGTTGATATTCGTTAGCATGGCAACGGGTCCAATGCCGTGTGTCGGATACAGGTCGCCGTTTCTATCGATGCTGTGTTGTGTTCTCCATTGAGCTTCTGAATAACCTTTCTCACCAAACTCCACACCGCCACCATAAGGTTGTTTGCCGTCATTAAATTTCACATCACGAAGATTATGCTGGTAGCCGCCTTGCAAATGAACCAATTCGCCAAACATGCCCTGACGTACCATATTCATCACAGCCATTACATCCCTGCGGTAGCAGACATTTTCCAGCATCATGTAATTGAGTTTGGTTTTTTCAACCAGATTTACCAGGTTCCATAATTCAGGAACTGTTAATGCAGCAATAACCTCACAACCTACATGCTTACCCGCATTTAAAGTATCCATCGCCATAGGATAATGCCATTCCCAAGGTGTGGCAATGATAACAGCATCAATACCTTTGATCTCAAGTAGTTTTTTATAGGCATCTTTTCCTCCTTTGATGATTTGTGGAACAGGTCTTTCTGCATTGGTAATAATATCAACAGCTCTATCAAGCATTCCTTGTTGTATGTCGCATATCGCCACAATTTCCACATCATCTCTGCGGACAGCCAATTCGAGATGGTCTTGTCCCCTCAAGCCGGTGCCAATAAAGCCGAGCTTTACTTTTTGTCCGGGTGTTCTTCCGAACACAACATCAGATGGTAATAGTAGTACCCCTGCAGCCGTAACAGCAGTTGTACTGATAAAGTCTTTTCTTGTTAACATGAAAATCTGTTTAGTAATGTTTATGTATTCTCTTCAATAACCTGTAGCAAGCGGGTTTGGTTTTTGGCTCTGTTGAGATTATGTTCCGGATATGTAATGTGGTAATACATATCATGATTCAAATAATCTGTCAGAAAACGCAATGCCTGCATGTAGGTCATGAATTTGCCGGCATAAGATAGTAAATTCAGTTCATTTTCTGTAAGCTGAATGGCATTTTTATATCCTGAAATGATGGCTTTATAATATTCTTTTCTAAAAACGATATCATTAAGATTCGTTTCGTTTTCTCCGGCTTCGCAAACCATCGTACGAATCATATCTCCCAAATCAGAAATGAAATAACCTGGCATAATCGTGTCCCAGTCAATAACCGCTTTAGGTTCCAACGTATTGGCATCAAAAAGGATGTTGCTGATTTTGGTATCAGCATGAATGATTCGTTTGGGGATTAGCTTTTCTTTTTCAATATTATTGAAGATGCTTACGATTTCAATTCTTGATAATAAATAATCAATGCAATCTTTGGCTTGCGATTTTCTTTCTTCATCAGCATTGACATAGGCATTTTTAAATTGTTCAAAACGTAAATCGAGGTTATGAAAATCGGGAATAGCAGGAATGAAATGTTCTGTATTTGCATTTTGCAACAATGAACTGAATTTACCAAATGAATATGCAGTTTGTTTGGCTTGCTCATCAGTTGTTATAGATTCTATTGTTGTGGTGTTGCCAATAAAATCAATCAATCGCCAATAGTTGTTATCCTCATCTACAAAATAATCGTTTCCTTTTGTAGTTGGATTTATTTTTATTACAGGATAATTTTCATCAACAGCCAAAATCGCTGCGGAAGCTAATTTTATATTTGCAGAAATTGCAATTGGGTTTTTGAAAAT
>CALPIT020000089.1 GCA_943323705.2 Streptomyces griseus | reverse complement strand
TGTTTACAGCATTGGCGGCGGTTATTGTTCCATGATATTGCCATTCAATGTTACTTTCTTCGCAATGGCTATGGATTTGATGTAATTTAACTTTACAAATTTTAATAGAAAGCCTCGAGTAATAGAGGCTTTCTCATTTATAGGATTTACTGGATGCTGATGCTGGATGCTAGATGCTGGATACTGGATGCTGGATACTGGATGCTGGATGCTGGATTCCTTCCTAACAAAAGAAAATCCTACTCAAATTAATGAACAGGATTTATTTTTCTTTTGTTGATATTTAAAAGGTTTCAGTTTTCAAAAAACCGTTACGAATCTAACCGTTAAACCTTAAACCATTAAACCTTAAACTTACTTCACCTCCTCAAACTCCGCATCAGTAACATTTTCTGAACCAGATGACGCACTTTCTTGCTGACCATCTGCAGGATTTTGAGCACCGGCTTCTTGTGTAGCCTTGTACATTTCCTCGCTAGCTGCTGTCCAAGCTGCATTCATTTCTTCTAATGAAGTATCAAT
Source organism: Streptomyces griseus (assembly GCA_943323705.2). Classification (GTDB taxonomy): domain Bacteria; phylum Bacteroidota; class Bacteroidia; order Chitinophagales; family Chitinophagaceae; genus Ferruginibacter. The sequence continues at coordinate 8,751 of CALPIT020000089.1, read as the reverse complement.
GGCAGCAATATCCTGAGTTTTATGAGCTTCTTTCAATTTCACTAACGCTGCTTCGATAGGCGCTTTTTTATCAGCAGAAATTTTCTCACCATATTCTTTCAACTGCTTTTCAGTTTGGAATATTAAGCTGTCTGCCTGATTGATTTTCTCAACTTTTTCACGCTCAGCCTTGTCTGTTTCTTCATTTGCTTTAGCCTCATTTTTCATTTTTTCGATTTCCTCTTTGCTCAAACCACTACCAGCTTCAATACGAATTTTCTGTTCTTTACCTGTGCCCTTATCTTTGGCGCTAACGTGTAAAATACCATTTGCATCTATATCAAAAGTTACTTCTACCTGAGGCACACCGCGTGGTGCTGGTGGAATTCCATCTAAGTTAAAATTACCCAAGCTCTTGTTTTGATTTGCCATTGGGCGTTCGCCTTGTAATACATGAATTTGTACACCAGGTTGGTTGTCGGAAGCTGTACTAAATGTTTCTGATTTTCTAGTTGGAATGGTGGTGTTGCTATCTATCAATCTTGTCATCACACCGCCCATCGTTTCAATACCTAAGCTTAATGGCGTAACATCCAATAACAATACATCTTTCACTTCCCCCGTCAAAACTGCACCTTGAATACCCGCTCCGATCGCTACCACTTCATCAGGATTCACCCCTTTATTAGGCTTCTTGCCAAAGAATTTTTCTACGATTTCTTGAACTTTAGGAATACGACTGCTACCGCCAACTAAAATCACTTCGTCGATTTGTGAAGTGCTGATACCTGCATCTTTCAATGCTGCTTCACAAGGCTTTAAACAACGTTCAAATAACTTATCTGCTAAAGCTTCAAATTTTGCTCTGGTTAATTTTTTCACCAAATGCTTTGGAACACCATCAACTGCAGTTACATAAGGCAAGTTGATTTCGGTTTCTGAAGAGGAAGACAATTCAACCTTGGCTTTTTCTGCGGCTTCTTTCAATCGTTGCAATGCCATTGGATCTTTACGCAAGTCGAGGCCTTCATCATTCTTGAATTCATCAGCCAGCCAATCCATAATCACTTTATCAAAATCATCACCACCTAAATGGGTATCTCCATTAGTTGATTTTACTTCAAATACACCATCACCCAATTCAAGAACTGAAATATCAAAAGTACCACCACCCAAATCAAATACTACAATTTTCTGGTCTTTTCCTTTTTTATCCATACCATAAGCCAAAGCAGCTGCAGTAGGCTCATTTACAATTCTTCTTACATTCAATCCAGCAATTTCACCGGCTTCTTTTGTCGCCTGACGCTGAGCGTCATTGAAATAAGCAGGAACAGTAATTACCGCTTCGCTCACTTCCTGACCCAAATAATCTTCGGCCGTTTTTTTCATTTTCTGTAACACCATAGCACTGATTTCCTGTGGTGTGTACATTCTACCGTCGATATCAATTCTAACTGTATTGTTATCGCCTTTCACCACTTTATAACTCCAATGAGAACTTTCTTCTGTTACTTCATCAAATCTTCTTCCCATGAAACGCTTTACGCTGGAAATGGTATTTTGAGGATTGGTGATCGCCTGGCGTTTTGCAGGATCTCCAACTTTACGTTCGCCACTTTTTAAGAACGCCACTACCGAAGGGGTTGTACGTCTGCCTTCATCGTTGGCAATCACCACAGGCTCGTTACCTTCCATTACTGAAACACAACTATTTGTTGTTCCCAGATCAATTCCAATTATCTTTCCCATAATTAATAGATTTTATTGTTTGACAGTAAGTTGTCAATGATTATGCCAAGGCTTTTTTGATGCAAAAATGTCATATTTGAACTCAAGTAATTAAGACTGAATAACTAATTGTCAGAAATAATGAACACTTAGAGTAAATAATGACAGAATGCTATATTTTCCAAAAAAAGAGTAAAGAAAAGTTCCATAACCATTAAACCAGCGAAGCGAATTAAACCATTAAACCTTAAACCCAGCTTGATCTCCGAATTAAATAACGCACGCTATTTAACCTTAAACGTGAAATGTTTCTGAGTTAAATAACTGATTGTAATGACAATACAAGTAGTTAAAAGTTGACTATAAAAAACATCCTGCCCCAAATATTCAACTAATAATTTGAGCATAAAATAATTCAACGTGATATTAAAAAGGAAAGACAGAAGATAACGAAACAATTGAATCCTTCCCCGTAGAATTGATGTTGTAAATACAATGAATTTATTCAAAATGAACCCAACAAAAAATGAACCAATTCCTGATACAAATAATGCAGCCATATGAGGTTTAAAAACCAAATACCCAAGATGAACTAGCGTCTTATCAAAAATGTAATGATAGCACACAAAATAAACCAATAATGCCAATGCCGTATTCATCCCTCCACAAGCTGCATACCTATATGTATCCAAGGGCATCAACCTTTTGAATATGGGATAAAAAAAATCAATAAAACGTAAAAAGCCTTGTTGCATCAGCTTAGAAAAAACTATAATAAAATTATCTTAATACATATCTTACGCCCAATCCACCTAATCCACCATTAAATCCTGTATTACCTGCAAAATCAAAAGAAGGCTGCCAGTCTAATGAAATATTCAATGGCGCATTTTTGATTTTATAATCCAATCCCAAAACACCATCCACTCCGAAATAGCTATTGCCGTCAAATTCACCTTCGTTATACATCGTAAAATGGATACCTGTTCCTACATACCATTGTAAGCCATTCAAACCTTCAATATCATAATAATGTTCATAAAGGCCGGTAATACGTGTGCCTTTGCCATTCCAGAAATATGCGATAGCTTCTATCTTATTTCCATGAAGGAAATTTTGTTTAAAAGTAATGGCACCAGGATAAAACCTTACACCTATTGCGGTAGAATATTCACTTGAATTGCGGCGCTGTGCAAATGCATCCCCTAATGTCATAAAGACTAAAAATGATAATACAATCAGAGATTTTTTCATTAGAATTATTTTTGTCAGTTAATTAATTTATTTTTTGTGTTGCAAAATAAAATGTTTCGAAGCAAAGAATTGATACCTCAAAATAAGGTTAACCTTTGTTTAAGAGATCAATTTATTTATACAGCTCCTCTTTCTGTTGTTTCACTCTTTCATCCATTAAATATTCATCGTAAGTCATCAACTTATCTATCATCCCATTTGGTGTAATTTCTATGATACGATTAGCAGTTGTTTGCATGAATTGGTGATCGTGTGTGGTGAAAAACACAATTCCAGGAAAGGCAATCATACTATCATTGAAAGCGATGATACTTTCCAAATCCAAGTGGTTGGTAGGTTCATCCAAAGTAAGCACATTTGGATTTTGCAACATCATTTTACTGAGCATGCAACGAACTTTTTCTCCTCCACTGAGTACCGTTGTTTTCTTCAAAATCTCATCTCCACTAAACAACATTTTTCCTAAAAATCCACGAAGAAAATCCTCATCCACATCCTTAACAGTAGGCGGCACAAATTGGCGCAACCAATCCATTAAATTATCATTACTGCCCTCGAAATATTCTTTATTGTCATTAGGCAAATAGGCTTGTGTAATCGTGGTTCCCCATTCGTAAGTACCGCCATCCTGCTGCAATTTGCCGTTGATGATTTCAAAGAAAACAGTTAGCGCCTGAGGATCTCTACTTAAAAAAGCAACTTTCTGATTCTTTTGGATATCAAAATTGAGCTTACTGAATAGTTTTTTACCATCGATAGATTTAGAAAGATTTTCAACTTTTAAAATTTCGTTTCCTACCTCTCTTTCTTGCTTAAATATAATACCTGGATATTTTCTGTTTGATGGCTGAATGTCTTCGATAACCAATTTCTCCAACGCTTTTTTACGACTGGTAGCTTGCTTGCTTTTTGAAGCATTCGCACTGAATCGGGCGATGAAATCCAACAAGTCTTTACGCTTGTCTTCCATCTTTTTATTTTTATCACTCATCTGACGAGCAGCCAACTGAGAACTTTCGTACCAGAAAGAATAGTTACCTGTGTAGACTTTAATCTTGCTTCTATCCACATCCGCCACATGCGTACACACTGAATCTAAAAAGTGACGATCGTGACTTACAACCAAAACGATATTTTCATAATCAGCCAGGAAATTTTCAAGCCAAGCAATGGTTTCGACATCGAGGTTATTGGTAGGCTCATCCAAAAGAAGGATATCTGGGTTGCCAAACAAAGCCTGAGCCAACAAAACCCTTACTTTAAGGTTAGCACTAATATCTTTCATCAATTGCTGGTGAACGGCATCATCCACGCCTAATTCACTTAACAATGTTGCAGCATCGCTTTCCGCTGTATAACCGCCCATTTCACCGAATTCATTTTCAAGTTCCCCAGCTTTCATACCATCCGCTTCACTGAAATCTTCTTTAGCATAAATGGCATCACGCTCATGCATCACTTTCCATAGTTTTTTATGCCCCATCAAAACGGTATTGACTACAGTGTGCTCATCAAAAGCAAACTGATTCTGGTTCAGAACAGCCATACGCTCTCCCGGAGTAATGTCGATTGTCCCTTTATTGGGCTCAATTTCACCACTGATAATTTTAAGGAAAGTTGATTTGCCCGCACCATTGGCACCAATGATACCATAACAATTCCCTTTTGTAAAGTTGATGTTTACTTCGTCGAAAAGCACCCTTTTGCCATATGCGAGGGTGATATTATTTGCACTAATCATAATGTTTAAAAAAGAGCGCAAAGATAGGGACAAAGAGTTAATTTGGAAATGGGTTAATTTGATAATTTGAAGATTAGCTAATTTGGTAATTGACCCATAACCAAATTATCAAATTGGACAATTACCAAATTATCACATTATCAATTTACCTTTGCGCCATGAGTATCGTTTCTGTCATTCAAAAAGCGGTAATAAAATCGCTGCATTCAATTTATAGTCAAGATTTCACTGAAAAGGATTTTCAAATCAACCAAACCAAATCTGAATTTGAGGGCGATTACACGGTTGTATTATTTTCCTTGGTAAAATCCCTGAAAACTTCTCCTGATGCAATTGGTAATGAATTGGGGAACCACCTCATTTCCCAAGAAAATAGTTTATTTGTTGCATTCAACATCATCAAAGGATTTTTGAATCTTACAGTAAAAGATGAATATTGGTTCACTCTCCTTGAAAAAAACCACAACGACATTTGCTTCGGCAAACACCCGATGAATGGGAAAAAAGTAATGGTGGAATATTCTTCTCCCAACACTAACAAACCTTTACATTTAGGTCATCTCCGAAATAATTTCCTAGGTTGGAGTGTAGCAGAAATTTTGAAAGCTAACGGTTACGAAGTTTTAAAAAGCTGCATCGTAAACGATAGAGGCATTCATATATGTAAAAGCATGATTGCTTGGCAGCTTTTTGCCAATGGAGCTACGCCTCAAACCACAAATCAAAAAGGCGATCATTTTGTAGGCGACTACTATGTGAAATTCAATGATGAATATAAAAAGCAAGTCAGCGAATTAAAAGATGGTGGCATGAGTGAAGCCGAAGCTGAAAAAAATGCACCTATTATGCTCCAAACCCAACAAATGCTGCAGGACTGGGAAGCCGGAAATCCTGAAGTCATGGACCTTTGGAAGAAAATGAACGGTTGGGTTTATGAAGGCTTTGATATTACCTACAAATCCATCGGCAGCGATTTTGATAAAACTTATTACGAAAGCAACACTTATTTATTAGGAAAAGATATCGTTCAGGAAGGACTCGAAAAAAATGTATTTTTCAGAAAACCAGATGGTAGTGTGTGGATTGATTTAACCGCAGATGGACTAGATGAAAAACTGGTTTTGCGTAAAGACGGGACTTCTGTTTACATCACACAAGATATTGGATTGGCTAAACAGAAATACGAGCAATACAAAATCGACCAAAGTATTTATGTAATCGGTGATGAGCAGAATTACCACATGAAAGTACTGAAGTTGATTGCTCAAAAATTAGGCTTACCCTATGCCGATGATATCTACCATTTAAGTTATGGTATGGTGGAATTACCTACTGGAAAAATGAAGAGTAGAGAAGGCACAGTTGTGGACGCAGACGACCTTGTTGATGAGATGAAAGCAACAGCCCGTCAGCATACAGAAGCTTTAGGAAAAGTGAAAGACTTTACAGCGGGTGAGCTAGATTCACTTTATGACACCATTGGTTTAGGTGCCATGAAGTTCTACCTGCTTAGGGTTGACCCGAAGAAAAAAATGATTTTCAATCCGGAAGAGTCTATAGATTTTCATGGTTTTACCGGACCTTTCATACAATATACATATGCAAGAATAAAAAGCATACTCAGAAAAGAAACTACGGAAAGAAAACCATTGTCGGGAGCATTATTGCCATTGGAAAAACAAGTGCTTTATGTTTTGGAACAATTCCCATCAATCATAAAGGATGCCGCTCAAGAATTGAATCCATCGGTAATTGCTAATTATCTTTTCTTATTGGCAAAAACATACAATTCATTTTATACCGAACATTCTGTAGCTAACGCAGAAAATATTGAAAAGAAAAACTTGCGTTTACATTTATCCGTTATGACATCTGTAGTACTTAAAAATGGCATGCAATTGCTAGGCATAAATGTGCCGGAAAGAATGTAAATATTCTAATTTTTCTGGCTAATACGTTAATTCTATTTATCAACAATGTGCCAAATACGAGATAATTTCTAATAGAATATGTAAATTTGACACCAACTTAGAATAAGGAAAAGAATACAATGGAAAAAAAAATACATAAAATCGGAGTATTAACAAGTGGCGGTGATAGTCCGGGTATGAATGCTGCAATACGTGCTGTAGTAAGAACAGCTCTTTATCATGGGCTAGAGGTTTATGGTATCATGAGAGGATACAGTGGCATAGTAGAGGACGACATAATTAAAATGGAAGGCCGTAGCGTTGCCAACATTATCCAAAGAGGCGGTACGATTTTAAAAACTGCTAGATCTATGGAATTTATGACACCTGAAGGCAGACTTAAAGCATATAAAAATTTACAAAAAAGAGGAATCGATGGATTGGTAATTATCGGTGGAGATGGAAGCTTCAGAGGAGCACAAATTTTCAGCAGTGAATTTGATATCCCATGCATTGGATTACCCGGAACCATTGATAAAGATATAGCAGGTACTGATTTCACTATTGGCTTCGACACAGCAGTAAACACTGCCGTTGAAGCTATAGATAAAGTAAGAGATACTGCCGATGCGCATGACAGACTTTTCATCATTGAAGTAATGGGAAGAGATGCGGGATATATAGCATTACATAGTGGTATTGCAACAGGAGCCGAGAACATTCTCATACCTGAAAGAAAAACAAACATTGATGAATTGGTGGCTACTTTAGCAGAAAAAGAAAAAAGAAAAAAACTGGTAAACCTCATTATTGTAGCAGAAGGTGATGAATTTGGCGGCGCGAATGATGTAGCAAAGTATATTTCAGAAAAACTACCAACTTTAGATACACGCGTTTGTATCCTTGGACATATTCAAAGAGGTGGTTCGCCTTCTTGTAAAGACAGGGTTCTTGCCAGCAGAATGGGCTACCATGCTGTTGAATGTCTGATTGAAGGACGTCATAATGTATTTGTTGGAATTGTAAATAACAAAATGCATTATACACCATTAAATGAAGCAGTAAAAAAGAAACAAAGAATAAATGACGAATGGATTAAAATTGTGAAAATCCTCGCTACTTAATTCTTTATTTATAACATTAAAAACTAAAAAGCCCTTTTAATTTCAAAACAAAATCATGAGTAAATACGTAGAGAAATATCTTCATCAAACAATGGATCGTGAGGCAGGTATTGCTCACTCACAAAAAAGAACAAAAATCGTTGCAACTGTTGGCCCTGCTTGCGATACTTATGATGGATTACTAGCTTTGGTAAAAGCAGGTGTGAATGTATTCAGATTGAATTTTTCACATGGAGCGCATGAAGACAAAAAAACAATAATAGACCACATCAGAAGAATTGTAAAAACTGAGCCCTACAACATTGCTATTCTTGGAGATTTACAAGGTCCAAAACTGAGAGTTGGAGATATTGAAGGTGGCAAAATTGAATTGATTCCTGGCAATGACATCATTTTTACAACAGAAAAAATCGTTGGTACAAAGGAGAAAGTTTACGTTTCTTACCCAAGCCTTTGCACTGATGTAAAAGTGAATGAGCGAATTTTCATTGATGATGGAAAAATGGAAGTTAGAGTAAAAGAAATCCTTAATGACAAAGAAATAAAAGTAACTATTTCTCTTGGTGGCATGTTACTTCCTAAAAAAGGAGTAAACCTTCCAGACACTGCTTTATCCATGCCCTCTTTGACAGAAAAAGACAGAACCGATCTTGAATTCATTATTGAACAAGATTTGGATTGGGTGGCCCTTTCTTTTGTGAGAAAAGCCATTGACATTACAGAATTAAAGGACATTATTAAAACCAGAAACAGCAAGATCAAAGTAATTGCAAAAATCGAAATGCCTGAGGCATTAAGAAATCTGAGAGATATCATAGTCGAAAGTGATGGCATTATGGTGGCCCGTGGCGATTTGGGAGTTGAAATCCCTGTGGAGCAAGTTCCAGTAATTCAAAAAGAAATCATTCGCAAATCTATGCGTCGCGCGAAACCTGTTATCGTGGCTACTCAAATGATGGAGAGTATGATCGACAGAACCAAGCCCAATAGAAGTGAAGTAAGTGATGTGGCT
>CALPIT020000088.1 GCA_943323705.2 Streptomyces griseus | reverse complement strand
TTCTAATTGTTCCACCTGTGTTTACAGTCCCAACAGTCTGCTTCATCGCAATAAAATAACCAGAAACATTTACGGGTAAACAACCTTTATTATAGAGTTCTATATATTCTTGACTACTATTATAAATTAGTCCATTCGGGGGTGTATTAACAGTTCCGGGCGGCCGAACCATTAACTCATTAATAACCACCTGAGCATTTACTGAAAAAGTAATTGAAACGAGTAAAAAAAACAGTTGATATTTTTTTCTTAATCTTAAAAATAGCATTGGGTGTCGAATTTGAATATATTTAATAAACCAAATATATTTTTTTTCGAAAACCAATAAAATTTATGAATTATAATAAATATTTCAGAGAATAAAAGAAATATAATGAAATATATAACATTTTGATATTGTACGCTTTACATTATCATGATGTAGTGATGCAGCTTTGAGAGGATAAATAATTATTCTAAAATATTTTTGTAAAAATCTTCAAAATTATCTAGTAAATATTTGTCAGCATTTTTCTTATTATTCAATTGCTGCGTGGTTTTTATATCTTGTGGCACGAAGCAAATAAAGTATTTTTTGAACAGTTCTTTTACCGACAATTTAGATTTGTAAAAATCTTTTTCGCAAAGTGTGATATTCTCCTCGTTGAGTTTAAATTCAAAATAACCACTCTCATTAAAAAACAACAATTCCTGAGTTAGTTTAAAATCACTTTCTTTATTCCAATAATCAACCATTCTATATTTGGCCAATGCTACATCTTGATGAGTAAGCATGATATTTTGCTTTTTGGCCACTGAAAAAAGCAACCAATACAATAGCGGCTGTAGTAATTTTGGATTCTCATTGGTCTGCTCAAATTGTTTTTGAAATTGATCTTTAAATACGAGCGTCAAATAGAATAATTTGTTTTCTTTATTATAGCCAATTACAATACTTAATATTTCAGAAATTTCAAATGAACTTGCATCTTGCTCCTTGTAATTGGTATTTTCTAACGACGAATTATTTCTTAGTGAATAATATAAAACCGAATAATAATTGGCGATCAAAAAAATCAACTGCGTAATACATATAATGAAAAAAGCTAAAAAATAAGGATAGAAAAGGCTTAAAACACCCGGTATCATCTTAGATAACGGCAAAAGAATTTGTGTTATGGACACTAGCGCTATAGTAATCTTAATATAGTTAAGTGTCCATTTTTCAAAACCTAATTCTTTATACGCATAATACAAAACATAGCCTAATCCTGATAAACATGTGATAGAGAATAACAAATCTAACCCAACTATCAGTAATCTTGACACAAAATCAAAACTATCACCAATCTTATCTGTAATCGTAAAAAAACCAATGAGTATGGAAAAGATTATAAAGACATTAATTACCCATTTTTCTTTCCTGACAAAATAGGAAGTAAGAATACTTTTCTTTTTGATTGGAAAAAAAGCCAAACTTATCAAAAGGAAAAGATTATTCATTGACGATAGTATTCTATCGTTTATAATGTAAGAAAGTGAAAACTCTTTTAAATCGAAAATCTTGTAAATAGCTACCACTGACCACGAAAAAATGGCGAATATTATAAATAACAATCCTTGATTTATATCTTTATAATAACTATTTTTCTTACTCTTTTTTGCATGTGAAATCCACAAAAAAAACAAAAACAATGCAATTGAAAAAGTAATTCCAAATAACCCAAGCAAATAAAATTGTTTAAATGTCATAAAGATGTTGGTTTCTTCTGAACACAAATATAAATTTTATTTTTTACTTCACAATCAAGAATTCAGATCGACGGTTTAGTGCATGTTGCTCTTCATTGCAATCTTTTCCACAATCCACTTTTGGTTCCAATTCGCCCATTCCCTTTCCTGAAATTCTGTCGGCAGCAATTCCTTTCGATACAATATAATGACCAATTGATTTGGCTCTTCTATCTGATAATGATAAATTGTATTGATCACTTCCTCTGTTATCAGTATGCGATTTAGCTAAGATGACCAAATTTTGATTGTTTTTCATTACTTGAACTAATTTGTCTAACTCAAAAGCACCTTCTTGTGTAATATTGCTTTTGTCAAATTCGAAGTAAATAGGTTTTAAGATAATCTCCGTTTCAGTAACAATTACGTCTATTGGTTGCAAGGAAGCATCCAAATTGACTTTTTGTCCATTACTTTTTGCTACTGCAAAAGTACTACCTTCATAACCGTCTTTGGAAGCTTGAACCAAATAAGGTCGGTCACATGCTACGCTATAATTTACTTCGCCTTTAGCGTTTGACATTTCAGTGGCAATTACATTTTTCTTGTCATCCAATATAGAAACACTAGCATTAGTCAAAATAGCTGCTGTTTTAGCATCTTTAACTACAATTTGAACATCAACACCACAAATCGGACTTACCGCGAAAATATCGTCGTTGCCGTTGCGATTACTCGATAAGAAGCCTACTTTCTTATTTTCATTAAACGTAAAAGCAAAATCATCTTTTTCAGTGTTTACTGGTTTCCCTAAATTATTAGCCTCTGCACCATTCGACAAATCAATTTGATAAACATCTAATCCACCAAATCCTGGTTGGCCACTAGAAGCAAAATACAATGTTTTATTATCATCCGCTATAAACGGAAAAGTTTCATTTCCTTCGGTATTTACTGTTTTGCCTAAATTTTGTGGCGTGCCATAAGTTCCGTCCGCATTTATTGCTACTTTCCAAATATCGGTTCCTCCAACACTTAATGGTCTGTTAGAAGAGAAATACAATGTTTTACCATCTCGACTTAAACTAGGATTACTGTTTGAAAAGGTTTTATCATTAAAAGGCAAAGAAGTAATCTCTGCCCACTTATCGCCATTTTTAACTGCTTTAAATAAATAAATTTGACTGTATTTAGCATTTGCTTTTTTATCTTTTTCAGCAATCTTTTCTTTATAACTTTCACTCGCAAAATAAGCCGTGCTCCCATCGGCACTAATCGTTATTGGACCATCATGCCATTTCGAATTCAAATCGGTTACCGACGAAGCATTTGTAATCGTTCCGTCAGCGTTGTAATCTGCTTTGTAAATATCTAAAAATGGCTCATCTGTCCAACCATAGGTCTTTCTAGCCCCATTTCTTGCACTTGTAAAATATAAATTATTGTCATAAAGAACGGCACCAAAATCAGACTTTTCAGTACTAATATCAGAAGGTTTAACATTATATAATTTTGTTCTATCCAATAAACTTGGAACGTAATTAGGGTTTTCTTTAAATGCCTTAGCGCGAGAATCATTTGGAGCGACGGCTGCAAACTTCTGCATTTGCTTGTTAGCATCCTCATATTTTAGATTGGATTTCAACATTTGTGCATACTTAAAATAAGTTTCTGCATCTTGATTTGTCTCCGTGGCTTTGGAATACCATTTTAGAGCTTCCGTCACATTAAACATATTGTAATAACTATCGGCTAATTGTTTATAAACATAAGCATCTGCTTTTCCGTTATCAATCAATTTTAGATATTCTTCGCTCGCATCAACATATTCAAATCTATTGAATAATTTATCAGCTGCTTTAGTGTTTTTATTTTGCGCCGAAACAGTTAGACTGAGGACCACAAAGCTTAATACTATATATAGATTTTTCATTTTTTTAGATGTACTTTAGGTTAGAAATATCTTGGTGAACGTGATACTTTTTTAGGGAAGTTCAAATCAAATAATAACATAAATTCATGAGAAGCTGGTGTCACTATTTTAAGATCTGAAACGATATGATCATAGGCATATCCTATTCTTAAACTGGGTGTGATGGCAAAATTGACCATCGCTCCAAAAGAGTCTTCCAATCGATACGTTGCTCCTAACTCTAATTTATCATAAAAGAAAAAATTAGTAGAAACGTCTACAGAGGTTGGTGCATTCAATGATGATTTTATCATCGTAAATGGTTTGAATTTTACATTTGGATTTAAATCGAACACATAACCACCAGTTAAGAAATAATGGATGACTTCTGTACCGTATTGTCTTCCGTCGTAATCTAAGTACTTTGATTTTAACATATTTGGAACAGAAAAGGCAACATAATATTTATTGGTATAATAGAAAAGTCCTGAGCCAATATTTAAAAAGGTGCTATTCGGATTTGTGGCATAAAACGGATCGCTCGTAGAAGGATTCGGTAATGTTGGATATATCGTTGCAAAATCAATTTTATGTATGGTAGCTCCTGCTTTTAAGCCAAAGGCCAATCTATGCTCTCCTCCTAAATTCAGCGTATAAGAAAAATCACCATAAATGTTATTTTCTTCAACAGGTCCAATCTTGTCTGAAATCGCAGAAAATCCCATACCCACATTACGACCCACTGGTTTATGAATAAAGAAGGTACTTGTTCTTGGTGTGCCTTCTACACCTACCCATTGCGCTCTGTATAATAAACCTCCCGATAAACTTTCTTTTGAACCAGCGTAAGCTGGATTTATCACACTCATGTTGTACATGTATTGCGAATAATGCGGATCTTGCTGTGCTTTCAGCTCAGTAATAGCTAAAGCCAATATCGCAATGAAATATAGTTTCTTCATTTTGTGCTTGTTTTATTTTGAATACAAATTATATAATGTAGTTATTGTGCTCTATTGATATAAATCCAACCTGTTATGTCATCACCATTATTTCTGTCAATGACGTAATAGTAGGTTCCGTCGGGTAGTTCTTCTCCGTCGTCAGATTTTCCATCCCATTCGTTTGTATAATTGCTTTTTGAATATACTTTCATACCATATCGATTGAAAATCTGTAAATGTTTAACGCCTAGATTTGATAACTCAAAAACATCATTAAATCCGTCATTATTAATAGAAATCCCTTTTTGAATAGAACAGTAATTATTGATAACAACAAATTCTGCACTAGTAGTACAATTATCCGTGTTGGTTACAACTGCCGAATAAGTACCTTCACTTTCAACAACAATTGAGTTTCCTTGACCAATCATTGCATTGTTGTTAAACCATTCAACTGAATTAATGTTTTGATTTTGTTCATTAATAGTTAACACATAATTTTCTCCATCACATCCTCCTGAGATGGTAAATTGTGGTTTTTCATTAACTGTTACTGTTAAAGTCGTTGGAAGTGCGCATTGGCCATTGTCTGGCGTAAAAGTGTAAACTGTCTGCCCAAGTATTGCATTATCAATAGTGGACGGATTCCAAGTACCAGAAATCGCATTGTCCGACAAAGCAGGTAACAATACTTGTGGAGAAACACCTTGACAAGCCGTCAAACTAATGCCAAAACCAAATATTGGCGTTGTTTGAGCAGTAACAGTAACAGTAAAGATAGTTGTAGCAGCGCATTGCCCTGCATCAGGTGTAAAAGTGTAGGTTCCATCATTTGCATTATCAACAATACTAGGCGACCAAGTTCCTGTGATAGCATTACTTGACGAAGAGGGTAATGTCGGAACTATCCCTCCAGAACAAATGCTCAATGTAGTTCCAAAAGAAAATTCAGGTGTTATGCTTGGAATGTCATCATTGACAGTAACACAGAATTCTTGGCTACAATTGGTATCCAAATCGGTTACGGTAACACAATAATTTCCAGCACATAAATTGGTAGCTGTTGCGGTAGTTTGAGCTTGAGAGTCATTCCATAAATAACTGTAATTTCCCGAACCTTGAGTAATAGCAACTGTAGCACTTCCGTTACAGGTAGAAGTTGGAGCAGTATCGCAAAGACCATTATTACAATTCACTAAATCAATACTTCCAGGAATATCTCTTTGCCAAGATTCACCATCAGGTATCCTGCTAAAAGTCTTTCCTGTTGACACTAACCCTTGAATTGTAGTTTGTCCAACATAATTAATTAATGCTGGATTTAATTGATAAATAGCTTTGGCAGATAACAAGGTCACACTACTAGTATCACAAGAACCAGCCGATGATGGTATACATGGAGCATCATCTAAATCGTCATCAGTTGTTATTTTTGAACTTTCGTTAGCACCAACTGTCCAGTAGATTGCATCCACTGGAGTTCCATTCGCATCGTTTAGAGCTACCCAACCATCTCCATTAGCTAATACAAATTGATTTATAGCACAGTAAGTTGAAGTTAAAGAAGTATTGTAATCAATATTTGCAATATTTGAAGACGAAAAAGAAGTACCAATAACATAATGTGATTTAGGGGCTATGATAGTTCCAGCTGGTAAAATGATTGAACCTCCTCTCGAAAGTGTGCTTCCGGGATTGGCGTTTGGTCTTGCCGCTGTCACAATAGTATAACATGATAAATCAATAGGTGAACATGTGGGGTTGTATAGTTCTACATATTCCGTCCCGTTGGCAACCAAACCTTGCGCTGTAGTTGGAAAATGCATCACTTCGTTGATAACAACTTTGGTTCCCGTCGGCGTGCAGTCTGAAGAACTTGCATTACAAACCGTATTTGGATTTGAATTTATAGTACCAGTAATCTCTGGCTTAATAACAACGGTCAAATCGGTAGTAGTTGCGCATTGCCCTGCGTCAGGACTAAAAGTATATTCTGTAGTTACAGTATTGTTAATGGCTGGAAGCCAACTCCCTGTGATACCGTTATTTGAAGTAATAGGCAAAATTGTTGATGGAATTGTTGCTTCATAACAATAAGGATTTGGAGTGCTAAAAATTGGTGTTATTACCGGATTTTGCAAAGTAACACTCGAGCTTAAATCAGTTGTACAACTATTGATAACTAAACTAAAATTGGAATAGGCTCCTATCCCCAAATTTGGTATCACGATTTGTCCTGTAGCTGAAGAAGTATAGTCCGTAGGCCCAACAGTTGTTGCACTGTAGGAGTAACTCAATGAATAAACTTCATTAGATGTTAATCCTGAAATAGAAATACTTCCGTCTGTACCATTGCAAGTTGTTGGATTGGTATTACTTAGCGTAGGAACCGAAATAATGCTAAAGTTAGCTTTATAATTGGTACCTCCGTTATTTAAGATGATTGTATCATCGCATTGAGAGGAAGAGTTAAAATCTCCTGTTACATCATAATAAACCTCTAGTGTGTAATCTCCCGGAGCAATAGTAGTTAAATCAAAAGGTGAATCACAACCAGGTTGAGATACACATTGCCATTTTTGCTGACCGGCAGCACAAGGGCCACCTCCATTTATAAACTCACTAGTACCTGTATTACAATCACTAAAAAAAGCTAAGTTTCTTGGGGTAAAAGCACCTCCAGATGCACTATTTAAATAATATCGATAGTACATTTTAGCTCCACACACATTAGTACCGCCGTTTTTATAGGTTTTCACTTCAGCTCCTCTCAAAATTAAAGTAGAGGCATTTTCTACATGAACTCCAAAGTCTTTGATAAAAGTGTTGCCTGGTTCTTGATTGATGAGATCAATTCCAGTTCCGGAAGTATTATAAAACTTACCATCTCCAGCATCTGTGCAATCATCTATCCAAACGGCTGTGGCATAAGCGCCAAAATCACAATTGTTTACTGTAATTGTTAATGTAGCAGAAGATGCACATTGACCTACATCAGGAGTAAAGGTATAGGTTGTTGTATTTAAATTATCAAGTGGAGGACTCCAAGATCCATTAACTCCATTGTTTGAAGTTGTGGGCAATGGATTTAATGAGGAACCACTACAAACTG
This sequence comes from Streptomyces griseus, assembly GCA_943323705.2. Lineage (GTDB taxonomy): Bacteria > Bacteroidota > Bacteroidia > Chitinophagales > Chitinophagaceae > Ferruginibacter. The sequence goes on along the minus strand of CALPIT020000088.1, from coordinate 1,700 downwards.
GACTTGGAGTGTTGAAAGTTGGAATTTCAGAAGAATTGATGACTACCTCTATTGATTTAGTGTCTGTACAACCGTTATTGTCTGTAATATCAACAGTATAGGTGCCAAAAGCCAGTGAAGTTACATTATTTAAAATTGGATTTTGACTATTGCTGCTAAAGCCATTTGGTCCAGTCCAAGACCAACTTGCACCATCATTGCATGTTAGATTTAATGTTCCGTCTGCACATACCGGACTATTGCTTCCTAAGGTAACATCTAGGTCACAATTTGAACAATCAAATGATGTTCCTGTAGTTTCTATATAAAATGGAGAAACAGACGCACCCGATCCGTCAACAATAAAATAATAATAGTTTCCGACGGTTAATCCACTTAAATTAAGTTGATTATTTTTTGTCGAACCATTTATATATCCTGGTGAAGCATAATAGGTATCATTAATACTTAAGGTAGGACAACCTCCATTTAAAACCGCATTGTCATTAGGAGTACAGGGATTGTTATCCGCTCCCCCATCTACGGCCAAAATTTGTAAATTACCGGTTATAGCAGATATGGTAACTTTGACCGATGTTTGAGCTGCTCTAAATTTGAACCAAGCAGAATTATTTTGAGCTGCATTCCAACTGCATGATGTCGTGTTAGGATTATACATATCTCCCGATTGGTTTGTAAATCCATTATTTGAAGCGACAATAATCTCAGCAGTTCCTAAACAATAAGGGGAGTCGCAATTGTCGTAACTATTAAGTGTCGTATAATCTTGCACCGTGAATGGTGCTTTGAATATTAAATCAACATTATTAAATCGACCACCAGTAGCTAAAGATGTTTCAGCTATGGTTATCGTCCATTCTCCATTTGGATCAATCCCATTAAATGCATTGAAATTTTCCTGGGAGCGATAATAACCTATATCAAATGGTTCTGCGGTACTGCCATGTTCAAAGATCCTACTTAAATAAGTATTATATCTAAACTTTGTATCGATTTGCTGCACGGTAGAATTGGCAAATCCACCTGTGGCAACTAATTCAATACTCGTTGCTCCTTTGCTTAAAGTGATTCTATATAAACCGTAATTTCTTGTATTAGCATTATCCCCCAGATGAAGATTAACCTGAACCAATTCAAAAACTCCAGCACTTAAATTCGGGAGACCCGAAACAGTAATTGTTTTGGTTAACGTTACATTCCAAGCTCCTGCAGCAGTCGCATCAGAATTTGAAAAAACTTGAGAAAAACTAAAATAACAGTTAAGCAAAAAGAGTACTGAGATATAAATATTTTTTTTCATAATTAATTTGTTTTTATCCAAAAGAGCGGCTAAAATAATACGGAAAAGTCATTTCATTTCATTACAAAATTGAATTAAATGTTTTATAATTTAGTAAATAATACTATTTTGATATTTTTATAAAAGAAAATTCCAAAACCATTTATTTGTTTTTTCTTCTCTAATTTTTATTTTCAAAACACAAAATGAATTTATGAAAGTACCAAAAGATTACATCAAGTGTTTTTTTACAATGTTATTCCTACCTACAATACTTTTCTCTCAAACAGCTTACAAATCAAAACAATCCGGCTTATGGAGTGATTTTACTACATGGCAAAGATTTAATGGTAGTGCGTGGCAAGATGCAACAATTGGACAAGTACCATCAAGTACCGATGGTACAATAGCTATACAAAAC
>CALPIT020000087.1 GCA_943323705.2 Streptomyces griseus | reverse complement strand
GTGGAGATGAAAATTTACTCAGGGTTTTAAAAAATTACGACGCTAAAAAAGTCGGGCATTTCATGGTAGAAGAAATTGCCTTAGGAAGCATTTTTGAAATCAAAGGCGGAAGACAATTCATGAAAGGCGAGAAAATAAAAACACGTTACAAATGTGTAGAAATAGCAACGAAGAAATATTATTTATTTAGTGGGTTGTATGAGGTGAGGTTGGTTAGGTAAAAGCCCCCTCAATCCCCCGAAGGGTAAGTTGTTCGGCGTTTGGTGTTTGGCGTTTATTGTTTGTTGTTTGTTGTTTATTCAGAAGAAACTTTTTGAACTCATTAAACTTATTGAACTCATTGAACCTTTTGAACCTATCCAGCCTATCCAGCTTATCTAGCTTACTTATAATTCTCTGCCTTTAGTGCATCCGGATTCCATGCCGTTAAAAAAGCTATTATTTTCTTTTTATCATAACTAGATTTTCCATCTTCAAGATATTCCGAGTTTTGTGTGTGAATGCGTTCGCCTTTTTCATTCAGGATAATAAAAACTGGATAACCAAAACGCTGCGGATAACCGTATTTGGCAAACACTTCTTCATTCTTATTTTCTTTACTGGTATTCAAATGGTACCAAATAAAATTCTTGTTGATGATAGAATCTATTTCAGCATCTGCTGTGCAAAAACGATGAAATTCAATACACCATTTGCACCAGTTGCCACCACCTTGCAACAATACATATTTATGTTCCGCAGTTGCTTGTTTCAAAGCAAATCTTATATCGGCATCTGCATTGGCTTTGGGATTATAAATTTCTTTTTGTTGTGCAACAACATTCAAAACAAAAAATGCAAAAATTAAAAATGTAAGGAGCTTCTTCATGAAATTATTTTTTTAAAATCTATATGGTTAAAGGTAAATAAATTATTTAAGCTGATAACTAAGTCTTAATAATTCTATCTCTGCAACTTTAGCTAGATAAACCAAATTAATCATTCTGAATGCTGCATCTTCATAACTTTTCTGAGCTTCTCTAATTTCAACAGAGGTTGCTGAATTCAATTCATATCGCTTTAAAGTCAAGTCTACCAATTGTTTTGATAATTGCAATGTTTGTTCCTGCGTTTTCATTTGTTCACGACTTGTAATGTATGATTGAAATATTTTTGTCGCAGTTGCTTGCTGATCATTTAAACTACTTTCCTTTATTAGTTTTGCATTTTCGGTGTTAATTGCAGCTGTTTGCTGCTGCCTTTTAAATGCAGAACCATTGTATATTGGAACGATTACACCCATACTCACAAAAGGACCATAAGCTCTGTTCAATAATAACTGACCGCCTGTGCTTTCAGTATTTATTAAATTGTATCCAGTGTTGAGTTTCAATGATGGCTTTCTTAATGAAGCCACTTCTTTTTCAATCAAACTGTTGATTTTAATTTGGTTGTCTAATGAAGTGATTTCCGGATTTTTAGAAATACTGCTCAATACATCCTGAAGCAAAATATCATTATTCAAAAATATGCTGTCATTTATAACCATTGTTGAATCTGGGTTGATATCAAGTATATTCAACAGTTCGATTTTAGATTGCTTAACAAGCGCTTGCTGAGTTGATAACTCCAGTGTTCTTGTATTCAAATCAATTTGTGATTGAAACAATTCCGCATCATTAGAAAGTCCAATTTTTTTTCTAGACTGAACCAATTCCAATTGTTTATTAACAAGCTCAATGGTTTTTTCAATTGTCGAAACATAATACTGCTCTCTGATAACAGTATAATATCTCAACATCACACCTGCTATGGTATTTTGAATCTGAGCATTCAGTATTTGTTCGGATTGTTGTTGTAAAGCCTGTAATCTTTGCTGCGTGGCAATAATTTTATATCCATTGTATAGTGTAATGCTTCCCGTTATGTTGGCATTAAGTGAATTGGCATATGCACCAGCCCTGTTGATTTCAATACCATTATTCAATCGCTGGTTCACATCTATCTTGCTTTCCTGATCTGATGCACTCATAGTTACAACTGGCAAAGCGCCCGCGACTCCTTTGTTGTTGTTGATGGTGCTGATTTTAAGATTATTCTTTTCAATCTGTATCTGATAGTTATTTTTTAATGCAATGGAAATAGCATCAGATAATGTTAATTGCTGTGCCGATATCGCATGACAATTAAAAATCAACATGAATAAAAACAATCGCTTTCTATTAATCATTGGAATCAACTTTTACAATTTGATGTTTGCTACTAATGAATGTATAAATAGCAGGTATAACAAGTAAGGTAAGTATCAGTGAGAATAACAATCCACCAACAATTACAATTCCCAATGGCATGCGGCTAGTACTAGCTGCACCAATACTTAATGCAATGGGAAGAGCCCCTAACGCTGTTGCCAATGTAGTCATCAAGATAGGTCTTAGTCTTTGCTGCGCAGCTTCCAACACAGCTTGTTTTTTATCAACGCCTTCTGCTCTTTTTTTATTAGCAAACTCTACAATTAAAATTCCATTTTTTGTTACCAATCCAATCAACATAATCATACCAATCTGAGAAAAGATATTTATGGTCTGATCAAAAATCCATAAACTCAATAAGGCGCCTGCCAATGCCAACGGAACAGTAATCATGATAATCAACGGATCCTTAAAGCTTTCAAATTGCGCTGCCAACACAAGATATATCAATAACAAAGCCAACATAAATGCGAAACTCGTATTGCTGTTGCTTTCGGCATAATCTCTTGAAGGACCGCTAAGTTCCGTTTGAAAGGAACTGTCTAATACTTTAGCGGCGATTCGATTCATGGCTTTCACACCGTCACCGATAGTCATCCCTTCGGCTAACCCTGCCTGTATGGTTGCAGACTTATATCTGTTGAAATGATATAATGTCGGCGGATTTGAATTCTCATTAATATTAATAACTGATGATAATGGAATTCGCTCACCCCGGCTGTTTCTCACATACAAATTTGAAATATCACCTGGAGTTTGTCTGTCATTATAAGGAACCTGACCAATTACCTGATATTGTTTTCCATTACTGATATAATACCCCAATCTTCTTCCGCTAAATGCACCTTGCATCACATCTCCAATGTCACTTATGTTGACCCCCAACTCTCTAGCCTTTAACCTGTCTATAGAAATATCCAGTTCGGGTTTGTTGAATTTTAAATTACAGTCAACCGTTGGCGTTATGAATGTTTTGTCTTTTCTGGCTTCATCCAGAAATTTGGGAATGAATTCTTTAAGCTTTTCGAAATCCAGATTTTGTAAAATAAACTGCACCGGTAATGACCCTCGAGAACTGAGTCCAACTGAAATGGTTTGTTCCTGTACTGCTGAAATACGGAGCTGATTAAACCGTGGCAACTTTGCAGAAATATCCTTTGCTATTTCAGCTTGGGTTCTTTTTCTATTGTCAGGTGTCTCCAGTTTCACCCTTGCAAAACCAGTATTGATACCTGTTCCATTGAATCCAGGAATGGCGCCAAACACAAAATCACGTTCAGGAATTGAATCATGGATATAATCAATAAACTGATCACCGGCATTAACCATGTAATCATAACCAGCACCTTCAGGACCTGACAATATAAATCTTATCGTGCTTTTATCCTCCATCGGAGCAATTTCACTCTGAAGATTATTGAACATATAATAAATCAATCCAAAACAAATTGCTACAATCAACCAGGCCACCCACCTCATTTTTAAAAAACCATTGAGTAAATTCCTATAGCCATTTTCCATGCCTCTGAAAAAAGGTTCAGTGGCCTCGTAAAACTTGCCATGACCGGAATTCTTTCTGTTAAGTACAACATTTAATACAGGCGTTATCGTTAGAGATACAAATGCAGAAATCAAAACAGCAACAGAAATCACAATACCAAATTCTCTAAATAAACTACCCACAAATCCTTGCAAGAAAATTACCGGCAGAAACACAACAGCCAATGTTAATGAAGTAGACACCACTACAAAAAATATTTCTTTAGACCCTTCTATCGCGGCCTTTCTAATCGGTAATCCAGCTTCGAGTTTCCTGAAAATATTTTCCGTAACCACAATGCCATCATCAACAACCAGACCGGTAGCCAGCACAATCGCCAATAACGTCAAAATATTAATGCTGAAACCAGCAAAATACATCACAAAAAATGTAGCAATCAATGATATGGGAATGTCTATCAAAGGACGAATCGCAATCAGGATATTTCTGAAGAATAAAAAGATTACGATAACAACCAGACTGAAAGAAATCAACAACGTTTCTGCAACTTCACGAATACTTTTTCTTACGTTAACAGTATTATCAATTAGCGTTGTGAGTTGAATATCATTTTTCTGATTCTTTTTTATTTCTTCAAGTCGCTTATAAAACTCATCAGCAATTTTTATATAATTGGCGCCTGGCTGCGGTGTAATGGAAACGCCTACTGCATTTACACCATTTAATTTCCAGCTGAATTCTTCATTTTCAGGACCAATCTCAACATTGGCAACATCTTTCAGTCTAACGATGCCTTCACTGCTTTGTCTGAGAATCAAATTATTGAAATCATCTTCCGTCAATAATTTGCCCATGACTTTAATCGTCAGCTCTGTAGTCTTTCCGTAGATTTTCCCTGAAGGCACTTCGATGTTTTCTTTATCAAGAGCATTTTTGATATCACTGAAAGTAATGTTGTACAAGTTCATTTTTTCAGGATCAGACCAAATACGCATGGATGGCCTTTTTTGTCCTAATATATTGACAGCACTCACTTCTGGAATGGTTTGTAATTTTTCCTGCAACACATTTTCAGCATAATCACTCAACTCCATTAGATTTTTGGTGCTGCTTTGCAAGCCTACAAGAATTATAAAATCACTATTGGCATCACTTTTTGTAACTACCGGTGCCGCATCAATATCTTGTGGAAGATTTCTAATGGCCTGACCTACTTTATCACGTACATCATTAGCCGAAGCCTCAAGATCTTCGCCAAGATTGAATTCAATATTGATATTGCTTCTTCCGGTAGCGCTGGAAGAACTAATAGACCTGATACCCGGAATGCCATTGATAACTTTTTCAAGTGGCTCTGTAATCTGACTTTCGATGATATCAGCATTAGCGCCTGCATATGATGTGGTAACATTGATATTAGGCGGATCAATGGCAGGGTAATCTCTCACTGCAAGAAAAGTATAACCCACAATGCCAAACAATACGATCGTGAGATTGAGTACCGTTGCAAATACAGGTCTTTTTATTGAAAATGAAGAAATATTCATAGCAGTAGAGAAATTATTTATTGATCAGATCTTGAAGATTTTTAACAGACCTTACTTTCACAGGTTTCCCTGATTTTACAAACAAAACGCCGGTTACAACTATGGAATCTCCCGGATTCAATCCATCAATCACTTCAACTCCATATGCATTTCTAATTCCTGTTTTAATTTTCACAATTTCACCTTTACCCTCTTTAACGACAATGATTTTTTTTGAATTTGCATCCGGAATAATAACATTAGTTGGAACCATAATAGATTGCTTACCATCACCTGCATCTAGTTGTATTTTCACAAAGCCTCCAGGCTTAAGATCGCCTTTCTGAAGTGTAGCCCTTACTTTAATATTTCCTGTAGCCACATTAATCTGAGATTCTTCCGCTGCAATTGTGGCTGAAAATTCCTGATTGTTGTCTGCTATCACTTTGATAACCTTGCCTTTTTTGATCAAACTACCATACATCTCTGGCACAGCAAAATCAATTTTAAGTTGATTTGTCTGTTGCAATGTTGCCATTGTAAATTGTGGAGTTACATATGCACCTGGACTTACCATTCTTAATCCCAACATGCCTGTAAATGGAGCTTTGATAATCGTTTTATCAATCTGCGCTTTCAATAAATCAATATCTGCTTTGATGTTGTTTACCGCATTCAAAGCCACATCATAATCAGCCTGGTTGATTCCATTGATTTGTAATAATTTATTAAGACGTTCTTCATTTTTTACGGCCAATGAAAGTTGTGTATTACTTTTCAATAATTGGGCTTGTAATTCAGCATCATTAATTTTGGCCAGAATAGTACCTTCTTTTACTATGGCGCCATCGGGCATATTAAGAAAAATCAGTCTACCGCTAACTTCTGGATGAATTTCCACAGATTCGTTGGCTAAAACCGAGCCGTTAACTTCAACCTTATTTTCTATGCTTTGATAGCCCGCAATGATCACATCAACAATTTGTGGCGGTGGCGGACCTTGCTTTTCGTTCTCTGATTTTTTTGAGCTGCATGAAAACAGCATAAAATTAACCAACAAAAAAAACAGGTATTTAATAATTAATGAAGGATTCATGTAATGTAAAAATATTAGGCAACAAATTTAAAGATAATTAGAGCAGGAAAATGAGATTAAAATCATTCCCTATCCCTAGGGATAGGGAAATAAAAAAGAGGTTATCTGGTGTAGACAACCTCTTCAAGAGTTGCGAAGAGAAGGATCGAACTTCTGACCTTCGGGTTATGAGCCCGACGAGCTACCGCTGCTCTACTTCGCGAAGCAAAAGTAACGGAATAATGTTATGCTGCCAAATGAAATATTTATTTATATATTTGCAACTCAAACGATCTTTTTTTATCGCTAGAATTTCCGGGGTGCTTTCTGTAAGAAGGCTGAGATAATACCCGTTAACCTGCTCAGGATAATGCCTGCGAAGGGAGAAAGCTTCATTTTATGGAGCAAAAAGGGATACTTCAACCCGGACGTTCAGCACATTTATTTTTTTATGAAAAATTTTATTCTTGCTTTGGGCATTTTATTGCTCACTGATGTTGCGTTCGGTCAACAAAAGTTTTCATCATCAGATACTACCACCCTCCTGCCGCTAGAAATCAACGCTACAAGGGCTAATGATTTGACACCAGTAACAAAAACAAATCTTGACAAAAAAACAATTGAAAAAAACAACATAGGAAGAGATCTACCATTTATTTTAAATCAAACTCCTTCAGTACAGGTTAACGCTGATGCAGGTAACGGTATTGGTTACACGGGAATTCGTATTAGAGGTACAGATGCCACCAGAATCAATATCTCAATTAATGGCATACCATACAATGACGCCGAAAGTCAAGGTACTTTTTTTGTAAATCTACCCGACCTCGCTTCATCTGCCAATTCCATTCAAATCCAAAGAGGCGTAGGAACTTCTACTAACGGTACCGGCGCGTTTGGAGGAACGATCAACATCAACACCAATGAAACAGATTCACAACGATATATCATAGTTAATAACGCAGTAGGTTCATTCAATTCAATGAAAAATACGGTTATGATAAACAGCGGATTAATCAATAAGCATTTTCAATTTACGGGAAGGTTAAGTAATATTTCCAGCGATGGATATGTCGACCGTTCACAAAGCAAACTGCAATCTTTTTATACCAGCAGTGCCTATATCGACAACAAACAATCTTTACGATTGAATATTTTTTCAGGAAAAGAAAAAACAAATGCCGCTTGGTTTGGAATCAATCAAGCCACTTTAGATTCAAATAGAACATACAATCCTGCAGGCACTGAGAAACCAGGTACACCATATGATAACCAAACAGACAATTACACACAAACGCATTGTCAACTATTTTACAACAGAAAACTTAACAAAAAAATTCAGTTTAATCTCACCGGCTTCTTGACCAAAGGAAAAGGATATTTTGAAGAGTATAAAGCTGGTCAATGGTTAAGCGATTATGGTTTGCCTCCAGCGATAAATGGTACAGATACTTCTTACAATTCAGATTTGATTAGGCAATTATGGCTTGATAACAAATTCTATGGCATTGTATTTTCGTCACAATATGCAAGTGCCGGCACCAACATCACATTCGGCGGCACAGCCAATCAGTACGATGGCAAACATTTTGGAAAAATCATCAGCACAACTATTCCCAGTGCAGCACTTGCTGGTTATGAATGGTACCGACTTACTGCTTCAAAAAAAGAAATTTCAGCGTATGTAAAATGGATCCAACAATTAAATGACAAGTGGTCGCTATTTGCAGACTTGCAACTAAGAAACGTGAATTATGTTATCAATGGATTCAGAAACAATCCTGAAATAGTTGTCAATAATAAATATCTTTTCTTTAATCCTAAAGCAGGAATCACATATAAAAACAATGGCAATAAAATATATTTCTCAATAGCAAAAGCTGCCAAAGAACCCAATCGTGACGATTTCGAAACTGCCAGCAATGAAAAACCAAATCCGGAACAACTTCTAGATTTCGAAGCAGGTTTTGAACATAAAAAAAATAATAATTACTGGGGTTTAAATCTATATTTCATGAATTACAAAGACCAGCTGGTACTTACAGGGAAGGTTAATGACGTATTCGCATACACGAGAACCAATATTCCAAAAAGCTACAGAGCAGGTATCGAAATCGAAGGTTTAAAAAAGATAAACAAATGGCTTTCTGTTTCAGGAAATCTCAATTTAAGCATCAATAAAATAAAGAATTTTATTGAGTATGTAGATGATTATGATAATGGCAATCAGATTGTAAATCGTTATTCATCTACTGATATTTCTTACTCACCCGCTGTGGTTGGGGCTTCTAGCTTTATCATTAATTCTTTAAAAAATACGAGTGTTTCTATAAATAGCAAATATGTGGGAAAGCAATATCTCGATAACACATCAAATGCCTCAAGACAATTAAATGCTTACTTCGTTCAGGATATAAGAATGGATTATGATTTCAAACTCAAAAAGAACAGACAAATCAATCTGTTTTTGCAAATCAATAATTTATATTCAGCTGAATACACGCCTAATGGTTATACTTTCAGTTATGTTTATGGTGGTGCGTTTACAACAGAAAATTATTACTACCCAATGGCAACGGTGAATTTTATGGGTGGGGTGAATGTGAAGTTTTAAAATGCTGGATGCTTGAAGCTGGATACTGGATGCTGGATACTCGATTTCCCAATCCCCCAATCCCCAATCCCCCAATTCCTAATCCCCCCAATCCCCCAACTCCCAATTTACATTTCTCTCTCCCACCCCAACATGCCACCAACTAAATTTTTAACATTGGTAAACCCCATGGTTTCTAGCATCATCGCGGCTTGCATGCTTCTTTGACCACTTCTGCAATAGCAAATAACCTCTTCATCGCGTAGGTCTTCAATGTCTTCAATCTGCATACTCATGATATTTCCCAAAGGCAATAATATGCCGCCAATATTAAATTCAGCATGTTCTTCAGGTTGCCTTACATCAATCAGATTTAATTTTTCTGTAATCATTCTCTGTTTTAATGTTGTCGCTTCTATCAACTGCATAAAATAAATATTTAAGGATGAAGAGTATCAATAACT
>CALPIT020000086.1 GCA_943323705.2 Streptomyces griseus | reverse complement strand
TATATGGAATTGTGATTAGAGAAATAGCGAATAAAACAACCGAAAGCCTGTAGTATTTACTAAAGTATTTTTTATGAAAGTTTTTAATCGAACGCGAATTGTATGTTATCATTGTGGGATTACGTTGGATGATTTCAAATTTACAACTATAAAATCTTTTTGCAACATAAAAAGCAGTCAATAATTCAGTTTTTTCAACAGCCACAGCTGTTTTTTTACTGAAGAATAAAATACATTCTGATAATTTTTGCTCATTTTTGCAAAATCAAAAAAGAACCCGTCAATAGTTATGAACCAACTTATCAAGGAATTGCAGTGGAGAGGGATGATACAGGATATTATGCCCGGTACAGAAGAACAACTCAATAAAGAAATGACCTCGGCATATGTGGGATTCGACCCAACAGCTGATAGTTTGCACATTGGAAGCTTGGTGCCAATTTTATTATTGGTTCATTTACAAAAAGCCGGACATAAGCCTATTGCTTTGGTAGGCGGTGCTACGGGTATGGTGGGCGATCCGAGTGGAAAAAGTGAAGAAAGAAATATGTTGAGCGAAGAGGATTTAAATAAAAATGTAATCGGCGTCAGAAAACAGTTGATGCAGTTTTTGAATTTTGATGTTTCGCTTCCCAATGCAGCGGAACTCGTAAATAATTATGATTGGTTTAAAGGTATTAGTTTTCTCGAATTCATCAGAGATGCGGGCAAGCACATTACCGTGAATTATATGATGGCGAAAGACAGTGTGAAGAAAAGGTTGGAAGGAGATAATGGTATGTCGTTTACCGAATTCACTTACCAGCTCGTGCAGGGATATGATTTTTACTGGTTGTTTAAAAACAAGAATTGCAAATTGCAAATGGGTGGCAGTGATCAGTGGGGCAATATCGTAACGGGTACAGAATTAATCAGAAGAAAAATCGGCGGTGAAGCGTTTGCATTTACTTGTCCGTTGATCAAAAAGGCCGACGGCGGCAAATTTGGCAAAACAGAAAAAGGAAATATTTGGCTAGATGCCAATAAAACGACACCTTATCAATTCTATCAGTTCTGGTTAAACGCTTCTGATACTGATGCGGCCACCTGGATTAAAATATTTACTTTCTTACCGCAAGATGAAATCAATGCATTGATAGTTGCACATGATGGTAATCCTGCAGACCGAATTTTACAGAAAAAACTTGCCGAAGAACTAACCATTTTTGTTCATGGAAAAACAGAATTTGAAAAAGCAGTAGAAACCACACAAAAATTATTCTCGAATACAAAAGCTCCAATTGATGCTTTAAGTATAGAAGATTTGGAATCTATTGAAGGTATCGTCAGAACAGATTATGCAGCTGATAAGATCAATGCCGGTGTTGACATCCTGAGCTTCTTAACTGAAAATGCTGTTTTTGAAAGTAAAGGTGCTGCACGAAAAATGTTGCAGAATGGCGGTGTGAGTATTAACAGGGAAAAAATTACAGATTTACAGATGATGGTGGAGCCTAAACATTTGCTGCACGATAAGTTTATTTTGGTGCAAGTGGGAAAGAAGAATTATTATTTGGTTGAAGTTGTATAAGAATGTTTCGCGCAAAGCTCGCAAGGGGGCAAAGACGCCATGTTTTTTTGCCACAACGGCGCGAAGGCACTAAGTACCACGAATGTTATTTTTTTAATTTTATATAACCACGAATTCACGAATTTGTTTCACGCAAAGCTCGCAAGGGAGCAAAAACGCAAAGTTTTCGCCACAAAGACACAAAGGCACCAAGAATCACTAAGGCTGATTTTAATTTTCAGTAAATAATTTTTATTGCTCCCCTCTCACTCGGGAGAGGGATTTGGGGTGAGGTGAAATTCACGAATTAATTTTTTGAATTTTGAATTTTGAATTCACGAGATGATGAAATTTTTATTTTCGAAATCCCACTTCTACATTTTACATTTGATATTTTACATTTTACATTTTTATAAACTCAATCTCAAACACAAATTCACCACCCTGCCATCAATCGGCGCCCACAATGCATTGAATTGTGGATTTGAAATAGTCCCTGTGTACAAAGATTCTTTCTTGCTTTGGCGATAGTCTAAAATGTTCTCACAGTTCAATATCAGATGACATTGTTTGGCGATAGTATAATCTATCATGGAAGCTAAAAATAAATACGATGGAGTCTTAGTGTAATCTTGTCTGTACTGGTAACCATTAAAAGAACTCTCTACACAAAATCTCGCTTTACCCTCCCACTCTCGGGTAAGCATATACGACATTCTGAATTTGGGCGTCAAAGGCACAAATTGATTATCTGCTAAGTATTTTCTTTCAGCAATTGTATAGGTATAACCAGCATACAATTCCCAACCTTCTACATTTAATTTTATGTAGGTATCAAAGCCTTTGGTAATGATAGGTTTCGAAGCATTGGCAAAAGAAACTGTACCATTAGATTGTTCTGTTGCAATTACTGGATTATTCAACTGGGTAAGAAAGAATGCATGATTGATAAAGATTGAATTTTCTTCTCCCCATTTTGTTTTGTAGTTGACTTCTGCATTGTAACCATAAGAACGTTCTGGCTTTACATCGGTTCCAATGGGCAAGAGTTTGGTGATGGCATAATCATTAATCTGAGGAGCTAATGCATCCGGTATTTTGTAACCTGCACCAAAACCCGCTCTGGTCCCCCATTTTGAATTCAACTGATGGAAGAATGAAACCCTTGGCAACACAAAATTTCCATATTTCATGTGGTAATCATTTCGCAATCCCATTTCAAGTGTGGTATTGGATTTGAATTTATACCCGTATTGTAAAAATGCTCCTACCGTATTGTTGCTTACTTTATTGATGTAAGCACTATCGCCGGATATTTGTTTAAATTGATTACCAGAAAAGTTTACACCTCCTACCCAATTGTGTTTTTTCTGATTGATTAAAATTGAAGCTTCAGAAAAATAATCCAATTGTCCTGCGTTGAAATTATACTCATGAGTAGTAATGTCTCTTTTGAAATCGCTAACAGATCCTTTCAACACAAATTTATTTTTGCCTGAGAAATTTCTTTCGGCCAATAATTCTGCACTATTTCTAATTATTTTATTTTTTTCAAAAAACTGATGAACAGAATCCGATTTGTTTTCGATAACCTTCATATCTCCACCCAATCGAGAATCATTGGTACTAGTGAAACCTGCTGTGATTGTAGTTTTATTATCGGGATAAAAAAACAATCGTGGATGAACAACAAAAGATTTAGTTCGAGACACATCAGAAAATCCATCCTTATTTACATCAACGGCTGATTGATTTGTAGCACCCGCATAAAATGTATAACCGAATTTTTTATACTTTTTCGATAAGAAAGCATTGATATTGGATTCTTTTAATGTTGTTTGGTTGATGGTAAAAATTCCTTCTTGTTCGGCTGTAGGTTTTTTTGAAATCAGATTTACCAATCCACCAATAGCGCCGGCACCATATAAAGTAGAGGCCGAGCCTTTTATCAATTCCACTTGTTTTAAATCCAATGGCGGAATGCTCATCAAACCAAAGCCACCACTAAAGCTTTCATACAATGGAAGTCCATCTCTTAATATCTGAGTATATCTTCCATCCAATCCTTGAATCCGAACATTCGAATTTCCTGAAACGGCACTTACTTGTTGAACTTGAACACCACTGATATCTCCAATGATTCCTAATACAGAAGCAGGTTTCACAGCACTTTCTTCCTGCATTTCTTCAGCATCCAAAATTTCTATTTTGATGGGCGCATTTTCTATATTTTGATTAGAACGAGTTGAAGCCACAATTATAACATCTTCCATTTCAGATTCAGCAGGTGTGAGCTTAACTGTATACAAACTTGATGATGGATAATCTTTTGTTTTCAACACAAATGCCTGAAATCCTACTGCAGAAATTTCAACTTCGGAATTTGCTGAAATTGAAATCATAGCTATACCCATGCTATCTGTAGCAGTATATGATTTATTATTTTTTGAAATGGTGGCTCCGTTTACAGGTAAACCTGTTGCCGCATTTGTTACTTGTATTTTAATTTCCTGAGCAAAAACCAGAGTTACAGAAAAATAAAAAAAGGCGGATAAGATAATTTTTTTCATATGAAATCTAAAATTACATTAGAGAATTTTAGAAATGTATACTTCACTTTTAAATGACTTAAAAATGACATTTAAAAAACTAATCCTTAATGAATTGATTATTCAACATGTACTTGCTTTTGAATAACCGAACCTTCCATGGCTTCAGTTAGAAATACACGTTCGTTTACCATGTAACCATTCCCATTTTCGCAGAAATGGACTTTAAGATTTTCGATGCTGATTGGATTTCCATCAGGTATATCTGCGATGTTGCTGTATTTTATGTCATGACCATCCACAATCATTACCAGCCCGCTTCCTATGGCTTCCATTTTATTTCCATCGGTAATAAGCATACCTGTATCCTCGCCTAATCCGATGCCAATACAAGAAGGATTGGTAGCAATCGCTTGCGCCAATCTGCTGAATCTTCCACGTTTTTCAAAATGAGAATCAAAGATGACATCATCCATAAATCCGAGTCCGGTAGTAATTTTTACTTCCCCTTTCAAATGAGCTTTTGATGCGTTCCCTTCATAAATCATGGTATTGCTCATGGCCATAGCTCCTGCAGAAGTACCCGCGACTATGAAAGTAGATTCTTCGTGATATCTTTTCAATAATAATGCTAAAAGTTCTGTTCCGCCAAAAGTACTGGTAAGCCTCATTTGATTACCGCCACTAAACATGACACCATCGCAGTTTTTTATTCTTTCAACATATTCTTCATTCATGGCATCAGCACGATTTCTAATGTGCATCAATCCGATATTGCTACACCCGATTTTCCCAAAAGCAGTTTGATAATTTTCACCTACTTCAACAGGAATCATACTTGCTGTGGTAATCACTTCAATTCGCTTATCCGTGCTTCCCACCTCATGAACAAATCTTTTTAAAATGCCGAGTTCAAAAAAATTGAGATTGTTTCTGTGTATTTCTCCGGTTTCTAAATTTGTGCCTTTGTCTTCTGCACCGCCTATCGCTAGTAGTTTTCCTTTAGGAATTTGCATTTGATTTTTTATTAATGATGGCAAAAATAAGATTATCAGAAAAATAATGTTACCCAAATGTTATACAGCAATGTGGATTAATTAGTCAAACAATAAAAATCAAGGCAAATATTTGATGAAATCCAAAGCCAAATATATTTTTTTGCAAGACCAAGCTATTGAATTATATTTCCAAATAAAACATTTTAGAAAATGAAAATAAAGGAAATTAAAGTTCTCAGAGGCCCTAATTATTGGAGTGTGCGACGTGGAAAATTAATTCAAATGAAGCTTGATCTTGAAGCGTTGGAACAATTACCCACAAATAAAATTGAAGGTTTCTCAGAAAGACTGGAGACTATGTTTCCCACTATGATAGAACACCGTTGTAGTGTAGGCAAAAGAGGCGGCTTTTTTGAAAGGGTAAAAGAAGGAACCTGGATGGGTCATGTGATCGAACATATTGCTTTAGAGATGCAAACGCTTGCTGGCATGGAAACAGGTTTTGGCCGAACAAGAGGCACGGGTAATGAAGGAGAATATTTTGTTTGTTTCAGCTACATAGAAGAAGAAGCAGGTGTATTTGCAGCCAAAACATCGGTAGCATTGGCTCAGGCACTTGTAGATGGCGTTAATTATGACCTACCTGCAGATATCATGAGGCTCAGAGAAATTAGAGAGGAAACTCGCTTAGGACCAAGTACCGGTTGCATTGTAGACGAAGCTGCTAAACGAGGCATACCATTTATCAGATTAAATAAACATTCGCTGGTACAACTTGGTTATGGAGTACATCAAAAGAGAATCAGAGCCACTATTGCTAGCACCACTAGCAACATCGCCGTTGATATTGCCTGCGATAAAGAAGAGACTAAACTTCTCTTAGGTGCTGCACAAATACCTGTTCCAACAGGTGATGTGGTAAGAACTGAAGAAGGCTTAATGGCTACCATTGAAAGAATTGGCTACCCTATTGTGATCAAGCCTATAGATGGAAATCATGGCAAAGGCAACACCACCAATATCATCAACTGGGAACAAGCAAAGGTGGCTTTTGAAGCGGCTAAATCATACAGCAGATCGGTTATTGTAGAAAAATACATCACAGGTGTTGATTACAGAATTTTGGTTATCAATTACAAATTCATTTGTGCGGCACTTCGTACACCCGCGGCTGTTATTGGCGATGGTAAAAGCAATATTCAAGAACTGATTGACGAAGTGAATAAAGACCCCAGAAGAGGTTATGGTCATGAAAAAGTGCTTACTCAAATTACCATTGACCAGTTTACACAGAAAATGCTTGACGATAAAGGATATACACTTGAAACGATTCCATCCAAAAATGAGCAAGTGTTACTGAAGCCTACAGCGAATCTTTCTACAGGCGGCACCAGTACTGACGTTACAGACGAAGTACATCCAGCTAATATCATCATGTGTGAGCGAATTGCCAAAATCATTGGACTAGACATTTGTGGTATAGACATCATGGCTACAGACTTACGCACACCAGTAAACGAAAATGGCGGATGTATTTTAGAAGTGAATGCTGCACCAGGTTTCAGAATGCATATTGATCCATCTGTGGGATTACCCAGAAACGTTGCGGAACCCGTTGTAGATATGCTATTCCCTAAAGGAAGTGCAGGAACAATACCTATCATTGCCGTTACAGGTACCAATGGCAAAACAACCACAACCAGAATTACAGCACATATCGCCAAAACTGCCGGATACAAAGTAGGCTATACCACCAGTGACGGCGTGTATATTCAAAATCAAATGATGATGAAAGGCGATTGTACCGGACCTGTTTCATCCAATTTTGTATTGAAAGATCCGACTGTAGATTTTGCAGTGTTGGAATGTGCCAGAGGTGGTATTTTAAAAAGCGGATTGGCATTCAGACATTGTGATGTAGCTATAGTTACAAATATCAGTGCAGATCATATTGGATTGGGTGGGATTGAAACCATGGAGCAAATGGCCAAAGTAAAAGCAGTTGTACCTGAAACCGTTTTGCCACAAGGTTATGCCATTCTAAATGCTGATGATGATTTGGTGTACAATATGAAAGAAGGTTTGGATTGCAATGTGGCATTCTTCAGTATGGATGAAAACAATCCTCGAATCATCAATCATTGCAAGAAAGGTGGTTATGCTGCTGTTTTTGAAAATGGCTATATCAGCATCATGAAAGGTACTTGGAAAATCAGGGTGATTAAAGTTGCCGATGTTCCAATTACTTACGGCGGAAAAGCATTGCATAACATTATGAATTGTTTGCCTGCTGTTTTGGGATCTTATTTCTGGAGAAACATCAGTATTGATGATATCAAACTGGCTTTACAAACTTTCATTCCTTCTGTGTCGCAAACACCTGGAAGGTTGAATATGTTCCATTTTAAGAATTTTAAATTTTTGGTTGATTTTGCTCATAACCCTGCCGGACTTGAATTGCTTTGCGATTTTGTAAGTAAAATGGAAGGAACACCTAAAGTAGGTATCATCAGTGGTACTGGTGATAGAAGAGATGATGATATCAGAGAACTGGGAAGAATTTCGGGAAAAAATTTCGATGAAATCATTATTCGCCAGGATAAACATTTAAGAGGCCGAGCTGCTGAGGAAATGGTTCAGTTACTTGTAGAAGGAATTAATGAAACCAAACCCAGAGAAATTCCGATTACCATCATTTATAATGAAAAAGAAGCCATCATGCATGCCTACAATACTGCAAAAACGGGCTCTTTAATTACCATTATGTGCGATGTGGTTTCAGAAGCGCTGGATTTGATAAAAGATATGAAAGAAAAAGAAGATGCAGAAACAGCATGATTTTCTGATTTCTTCTAAAAAATGATAAATCAGGAATAAAAACCCTGATTAAATTTTAAAAATCTTTTGGAACATCTTTGTAAAACCTTATTTTTGCAATCCAAAATTTAATTTTTGGAAAATGATTGGGTTATTGTGTAAAGGTAGCACTACAGATTTTGATTCTGTCTGTCTAGGTTCGAATCCTAGTAACCCAACGAAAAAACCTTCGATTTCTCGAAGGTTTTTTTTTATTTTTTCAATTTTGAGTTCATTATTAATTACAACTGTTTCAATCACTAGAACTTCATTGAAAGAGAAGTCGTAATAATAGTATTTTGATTCTGAGAAGTACCCCAAATGTTATCTTTAGACCAATATTGTTTTCCTTCCAAACGCCAAAGTAGTTTGCTTGTGATTTTTTTATCGATATTTATCGATGCGCCCAAAACATTGAATCCATTAGGAGATGTCGATGAAATGATCATCTGGTTTTTATCTTGGTAATACTCTACCCGAGTAGTCAAATTTACTTTTTTATTGAGCTTGTATTGGGCAATGGCTAAAGGACTGAATATCCAGATATTTTGTTTACCATTTTTTTGACTTCCCACATCACAACCTAAAGTAAAATTCAATTTTTTGTCATTTATAAGTTGTAAAAATACATGATGATAAAAGCGGAACTGGTTTAAAGAATCCGGAGCAGTAGTTCCTGCGAAATTGCTATAATTGAAGGTCAAAGATTTGTTGATTTTATAATTGAACTGCAAGCCAAATGAAGGTTGATTGATGAAATCCGGCTTAGTGATTTGTTGCCATCCATTTAGATATAAAAGGGAAAGAAACATTTTTTCTGATTTATTAGTGTAAGTCAGCTTGGCACCCGTTTCAAAATAAGGGGAATTTTCTGCTGATATACTTCTTGTAAGCGTTGGACAATCGGCGCCTACGGCACTTTCAAATCCGATATGAGAAGGTAATACTCCGGCGTCTAACCATAAGTTATGTTTATTTGACAAACGAAATCCTATATTAGCTTCATTTACAAACTGAGCCCAGGTTGGTTCTGAAGCCAAATTATATTGAGCATAATTGCCCACCATCAATGCCATATTTGCTCTAACCTTCGAGTCGGAAAAAGACGCTTTTAATAAAGCTAAATTTATGTTTACTTCATTGCTTCGTTTATAATTGTATAAAAAAGAAGCCATTTCGTGATTTTGTGGCTTGGTGAAATCATACGCATAATACACATCTACATATCCTGTAAACTCAATTGACTTGGAACTGTCTTTTTGAGCCCATACGTTAATATTAGTAATTAGAAGGGAAATCAAAATAAAGTATCGCATGAATGATTTTTTAACCTAAAAAAGTAAAATTAATCAATAGGAACCAAATCCATAGTTGAATTGTGTATACTTTTGCTGAAAAAAAACTATGAAAAAAGTATGGCTAATTACCGGTTGTTCTACAGGATTTGGAAGATCATTAGC
>CALPIT020000085.1 GCA_943323705.2 Streptomyces griseus | reverse complement strand
GGAAAGGGATAATCATTATGACTACTAATCAGCTTCCAATCATGATATAACGCAAATGCATAAGCAGAAGAGTTTTCAATTGAATTCAACTTCCCTTTGGTAAACAATTCAGGATACAAGGCATCCTTTCTTTGTTGCTTTGGAGAGGTAATGATGAACAAAGATCCCAACGCATTTCCCAATGAGTCTTTTATTTCTTTTTTACTGATGTAACTAAAGAGATCAAATGACTGGTCAAAATAAAAAAGTCCGGGAACATTTGTTGGTTTTGCCTGTGATAATAAAATCGAATTTAAATCTTTGAATGTTACAGCGTCTTCATTGAAAAGTGGAGTTTCGTCTGCCTTATAAGCATATAAATGGGTGTCATATTTATTGGTATAACCCGTGGTATTGCTGTTGATTAAACTATCTTTTAACGCGATGCTAGAAACAGGAGATGCGAGCCTATTGAAATTTGTCGTCAAAAATTCATCTCTGAAATCCAGCAGCATAGAATGAATTAAGGTTTCATTGGCTGGGTCAGATTTTAAGGCAAGAATTTCAGCATAGTGTCTGCGGCTTTCAAATTCCTTTTTTCTATTTTCAGTTAAGATGACCATGCTTACAGAAATAGAAAAAAACACCAGCCAAAATACAAGTTTTGATGAAGCAATTTTTGTAGTTAAAAAATCTGATATCGATGTGTGTAACAACAGTAAAAAAACAACCAACCAAATCAACACATAAATTTCAAATCCACCTTTTATATTTCCTACATTCAAACTTAGCAAAAGCAATGAGATTACCGCATTGCAGATTAGTAACAAAAAAATGTTTTTATAATAACAAGGCTTGATGATATTTAAAATCGTGTGGCAAATAAAATAGTAACTGATAGACAGTAAACACAATTCTATAAAACCAACTACACTAAAATAATTTAACGTGAAAAAATTAATCACATCAAAAGAAATCTGCGAATCAACAATCAGCGATCTTATGACATTGCTATACAAGAAAGTAGCAAGAATAATAACAAAAGAAAATCCAATCAAAAATAAAATGCGGGCAACTGCTGATTTAGGTTTCAGTTCATACCCGATTTCCAGGAGCCTAGCTCTTAAAAACAAAACTAACCATATGACCAACGAAGTATTAATAAATAAATCGCCAAGCGAACGAAGGATAATCCCATTTCCATAAACCGTTGGGTCAAAAACTTCAAATTGCCTGAAATGAAATGGAAAAGATTGAGCATAGCTCCAAAGTCTTAATGCAAAAACCAGCACAAACAATGTCAATACACCTATAGCTAAATTTTTATTTCTGGAATAAAAAGTAGCCAAAAGATGAATAAAATAGAAAATTAAAAAAAAGGCAATGATTTGTAAATAAACTGCGAATGTATTACTATGTTGAACAACTGCAGAACGTTTTTCATAAACATAAAACAATTCATTCTCTTCAAGATCTTTTATTAATAATGCATTCTTGGGTTTATCGGTTAAATCATAGTTAAGCGATATCGATTCATCTACTGCAAATTTATTTTGCAGGTATTCATTTTCTATAAAGTAGTCCCATTTTACAGGAATCAATTCTACACATTTCAATTTACCCTTTTCAATCCGATCCCATACGTAGTAACCATTATCCAATTTCACAAACCCATTTTTTTCATTGTTATATAACATGAAAGGCAAGGGCAATACTTTTTGTGTATTCCAACAAATTAGCTTGTCTGATGACGTATCAGATACTGAATAAAAGAAAATGAAATAATCTTTTTTGGTTATTGATTCCAAAAACTTTTCATCGACTTCTTGATTAACAATCTTCTCCAGGTTTACCGTGTCATTCACTAGCAGTTTAAAATCTTGTTCACGGTTGTGAATATAAGAATGGATTTTTCGCTGTACTGTTGTTAGTGAAGAGCTGGCAGACCAATAATTATCAATTACAAATGAAATGGTAATCAACCATGCTGCAATGATCAGCAGGTAAATATATTTGTAAAGAAACCGAATGGGCGATAATAAGTTTTCCAAATTAGCTGATTTATTTTTGTTGTTTGGCCTGGTTCCATAGTCGATCCATTTCTTCTAGTGTCATATCATGCAGCATTTTATTTTCTGCGGCAGCCATCACTTCCATGGCATTAAACCTATTGATGAATTTTTTATTGGTTCTTTCTAAAGCGTTCTCTGCATCCACATGAATAAACCTACTGTAATTAACCAAAGAAAAAAACACATCTCCCATTTCATCTTCTATATGATCAATATCGCCTGCGTTTACAGCCGTTTCCAATTCATTGATCTCCTCCTTAACTTTTTCCCAAACCTGTTGTCTGTTTTCCCATTCAAAACCAACTTGTTTTGATTTTTCCTGAAGCCGCATGGCTTTAACCATTGATGGTAAAGATTTTGGCACTCCAGCCAAAACTGATTTTTTACCTTCTTTGAGTTTTAATTTTTCCCAATTCTGTTTTACCTCATCTTCATTCTCTACTTTCACATCACCATAAATATGAGGATGTCTATTGATTAATTTTTCGCAAACCCCATTAATCACCTCATTCAATTCAAATGCATGTTGCTCTTGTCCAATTTTTGCATAGAAAATAATATGCAGTAATATATCTCCGAGTTCTTCTTTTATGTCTTGCCAATTACTTTCTGAAATAGCATCTGCAAGTTCATAAGTTTCTTCAATCGTAAGTTGCCTTAATGATTGTATTGTTTGTTTTTTATCCCATGGACATTTCTCACGAAGCTCATCCATTATGGTAACCAGTCTTAAAAAGGCTGTTGCATTCTCATTCATTTTTCAGTTTTTTTGCTGATTGTTTAATCACAATAAATCGCTTCCAATAAAAAATCTTTTTAATCTGCAATTTGTTTGGGTCGGAAAACAATTTCTCATTCCTGTTTTGGATGAGTTTTTATAGATAATTTATAAAAATAACAAAGTTTATGCTTAAGTTGCAAAGCCTTTTTTAATATCTTTCAAAAGTTAGCTTAATAATTTACGAATGAAAACAAAATACTTTTCACTGCTCATTTTATCCATTTGTTTTGGCCATGAAATATTTGCCCAATTCTACTACAGAGATTTGATCAGTGTGGCACAGGCTAATGAAGAAATGGCATCTTATAAAAAAGCTGGAATCAAAAATATAAAAATCAAAAGTTTAGAACCTAACGGAGAAGAAAGCGAGGACTTTTTCTGTGAAAAGAAAATCTCAAAAGACTTTAGAAAATCTTCATTGTATACAAGAACCGGCAATCAAGGCAAGTCACTGATGGAATCTTTTTTCAACAAACAAGGCTTATTGATTAAAACTTATGATAGTTCTGAAATCGTTGTTTCTAGAAATGAATTCTTTTATGACAATAACAATCGACTTTCTAGTACATTATCCTATTCTAAATCCACAGATGATGATTTTGTAAATGAAATGACAGAGGTGCATGTTTATCAATACAATGAAGAAGGCTTTCCGGTTAGCATGCTGAGAATCAAAAACCAATCAGACACCATTGTTATTTTATTTTCTCCAGACGAAAACAACAATGTCGGCATTGAAAAAGAAACTAAAAACGGCAGCAAATACTATTATTATTTCGATGAATCCAAAAGACTAACAGATGTTGTGCACACCAATGAATTCAAACAAAGGTTAGTTGCCGACTATGTTTTCGAATACAACGAGGAAGGCAAAATATCTGAAATGACCACAACAGAAGATGGTAAAGACAATTTTACTGTTTGGAAATATGATTATGAAAATCACTTAAAAGTAAAAGAAAGAATCTTTGATAGAAATGGAATGCTGATGGGGAAAATTATTTACGAATACAAATAACACCATTACTTCTTTTTATTTTTGGACTTCGAAGGTTTTGTTTTCTTTTTTGGCTTTTCAATAACTTCCACTTTCACTTTAGCCAACCCTTTAGATATATAGCCCAATTCACGTGCTGCTACCATAGTTAAATCTACAATTCTTTTCATTTTGGGATGAAGCCTATCATTGATTTTTACAACAACTGATTTGCCATTTTTTACATTCGTAACTCTTATCCAGGTTCCCAAAGGGAGTATATTACAAGCTGCAGTATATTTTTCCTGACTGAATATTTCACCACTTGCTGTTTTTTTACCTATAAATTTATTGCCATAAAAACTCGCCACACCATAATTAACTTGTCCAATTTTTGCTTTGGTATTTTTTGCGGGTTTTTGATTTTCAATAGAAACTATAGTATCCATCGTTGCCTGTGCATACACCGCATGAAATGACATGAGAAAAAGCAATGCCATTAAATGTTTTGCCTTCAGGAATTGAATGCGATATGTATTCATAAAATTTATTTGCCGGCAAAGAAGCGATCTGCCAGATTTTTGTCTTCATCATAGATGTCGTCATAAAATACAAGCTTGCCGTTTGTTGCTTCACAACTAATATAACGAATAAAAAGCGGAATTCTGTTTTTTACAGTGATTTTGTGTCTTAGTTTTTTAGTAACCCAAGTATCTATTGAGTCAGTATTATAGGATAAAGAATCACCCGAAGCAAGATTGGCACTATCTGTTTGAGCAATAAAATAAGCCAGCTCTTTCCAGCTTTGCACCCTTACGCAACCATGACTTAATGCCCTGTTGCTGTTATTGAAAAAGTATCTTTGATTGGTATCATGAAGATATACATCAAATGGATTTAGGAAATTAAATTTGATCACACCAAGTGCATTTTTATCACCACTACTCTGTTTGATTTTATAAGGAATACCTTTTGAATACTTTGTCCAGTTGATAGTAGTTGGATCAACAATGGCTCCGTCTTTATCGTAAAGCTTAAGCCCTTTTTTTTCAAGGTATGCTGAATTTCTTTTCAAGCCCGGTAACATTTCCTTCTTAATAATACTCACTGGAACTGTCCAAGTGGGATAAATTACCATATCACTTATGGCACTGGTTATCTCTGGCGTTGGCGTGCTCGGCTTCCCACAAACAATTTTTGATTTCAATGTTATGGTATCATGCTCTATAACTTTAAGATAAAACGAAGGCAGGTTTACCCAAATATATCTTTGAGGCATACTGTCTGGAAACTCTTTACATTTATCAACAGACACAAATAGTCTTTTCAATTTTTCATTGTCTGTATTGTTCAGCGACTTAATTAAACTTTTAGAAATCTTTCCATCAGAAATGAGCTTTTTATCTTTTTGATATTTAGAAATAACCAAAGCCAGTTGCAGCGAATCAAGTTCTTTTTCCAGACTTACATAATTGCTTTCACTTAATCTTAGTTTTAGTTGATTACAATAGTCAATAGAATCAATTTCATTTTCAAAAACATATGGATATTTCAGAATCGTGTAATGGAAAGTATCCATGGTTTGCAAAAAAGTATGAATGGTTTCACGCAATGCAAGATAATCTCTGTTTTGTGGATGAATATTTCTGATTATCGTATCCTGATTTTTTTCCTTTAAAAAACGATTCAGCTGTGAGCAGAAAAAATTATTGAATTTTGTTGTGTCGTTTTTATAAGCCAAACTATCACTAATCAATCTACCCTGACGTATATCAGAAATGATATTCATAAAAGCATCTGTTAACATTAAGTCTGCCCTACCCCACAATACAGCATCTTTCATAGCTATACTATCATACTGAAGTAAGTTTGTTATTTTTTGCAATGCAGAATAATGATAATCCTCTTTATACAAACCATCTCTAATTGCAGTATCCAAATAGGAAAACAGCTGATTGATTTGTGGTGAGAATTTCCCTGTGTCAGACCAAGCCGGAGCGTAATCGTGAGTATAATAAAATTCCTCTACAGGATTGAAAAATTTCAATGTAAGGCTATCATCTATTTTACCCTCTGCATCAGTTGCAATGGCAAGCTTTGACTGAATTTGCTGCAACACATATTCATCCATCGTATTTTTGTCTGTTACGATTTCTTTATTGTCTTTTTCAGTCCCATTGTTACAAGATGAAAATAAAACGACTATCAATAAGAATTTAAATGAAATGCGTTTACATTTGTGATACATAGGAGAAGAAATATTCTTGTTCAGTTTCAAACAATATATACAAGTTAATGAATAGACATTATTTTATCAATTTTTGGATGTTTTTATTTTTAGTAAAGATGTCCACAGCCAATGCTACAGATAGTTTACCTAATATTTACCATTTAAGAGTACTCAACCACACATCAGAAATGAAGGCTGCGGTTAAGTTATCTGAGTTAAACATGATGGTTGATGTACAAAAAATAATTCCGGACATTAAATTGGAACTTGCCTATACAACTCCAAATAATTTCATGCATACTGTTTTATATCCCCCAACAACAACAACATATTTAAGAATACCTGCTGCCCTTGCCTTAAAAAAAGTGCAGGATGCATTAGCAAAAGAAAACCTCTCATTAAAAATATGGGATGCTTATCGACCCTATAGTGTAACCTTAAAAATGTGGGACCTTATTCATGACGACAGATATGTTGCAGATCCATCCAAAGGAAGTGGCCACAATAGAGGCATTGCAATAGACCTAACAATCATATCACTTAAAGACGGGAAAGAGCTGGATATGGGAACGGGATACGACAACTTTACAGATAGCGCACATCAAGACTACACACAATTACCGGAAGCCGTATTAAACAATAGAAAGCTACTACGAAATTTAATGGTTGAGAATGGCTTTGCTATTTTCCCTACAGAATGGTGGCATTATTATTATGCTGAAGGGCAATTCGATATTCTTGATTTTTCATTTGACGACCTGATAAAAATTGAGCGCAAACAAAAACGAAATGTGCACTAACTTATGAGGTACTACATCATTTCAGGAGAAGCCAGTGGCGACTTACATGGCAGCAACCTGATCAAGGAATTGCATAAAAAAGATCAGACCGCAACCATACAATGCTGGGGCGGCGATTTGATGCAAGCCTCAGGAGCTACGTTGGTGAAGCATTACCGCGAACTTGCCTTTATGGGATTTACTGAGGTGATAAAAAACCTTCCTACTATTTTAAAAAACATTTCCTTCTGTAAAAAAGACATCATTGAATTTAAACCCGATGTCATCATATTAATTGACTACCCCGGCTTCAATTTAAGAATCGCCAAGTGGGCAAAAAAATTAGGACTCAAAATCGTATACTATATTTCACCGCAAGTTTGGGCATGGAAAGAAAACAGGGTTCATGACATCAAAAAAAATGTCGACAAGATGCTAGTCATACTTCCATTTGAAAAAGAGTTTTATAAAAAATGGAATTATGAAGTTGAATATGTTGGTCACCCTTTAGCTGAAGTTGTCAATAATTTCAAAGAAAAAAATAAAGACCTCAACAACCCATTTACCGAGAAAAAAATCATCGCATTATTGCCAGGTAGTCGTAAGCAGGAAATTTTAAAGAAGTTGCCGATTATGCTTTCAGTTGCGAAACATTTTTCTGAGTATCAATTTATCGTAGCTAAAGCACCTGGACTTGAAAATAGTTTTTATGATGACATGATGCTGGGTTACGATAATGTTTCTACCGTTTCTAACAGAACCTATGAACTCTTAATGCATGCGAGTGCAGCACTCGTTACCAGTGGTACGGCAACTCTTGAAACGGCATTATTTGGTGTACCTGAAATTATTTGCTACAAGGGAAACAACATCTCCTACCAAATCGCCAAAAGATTAATTACGATAAAGTTTATTGGATTGGTGAATCTCATCATGAATAAAGAAGTAGTGAAAGAACTGATCCAAAATGATTTAAACTTGACCAATATCAAGAACGAATTGAACTTAATTCTGAATGATGCGAACAGGAAAGAGCAGATAAAAAATGATTATGCTGACTTACAAAAAATATTAAGCAGCGGTGGAAATGCCTCAGAAAATGCAGCTAATGCAGTTATAAAACTATTGAACTGATCTACTTTTTTATAAATAACCTAACTACAATAACCACCATCGCCACTAAGAAAAGTAAAATTGACAACCGATTAATGCCATGCATGTATTTCATCCATTGTGTATTTTTGGCATTAGGATCTTTCTTTTTAAGATAAAGGTATTCTGCTATTTGATTTAAGATACTCATAAAATATTTTTTAAACGCTATTGAACTTCATTATCAACATTAATGAAGTGTTTTTGTTTTAATCTTTTCGAAATTTTTATAAAACCAATGGAGGTGAATGCAAGCAATGACGGCATTGGTTACAATAACCGGATTCATGTTCAAGAGCACTCCATAAACTATCCAAATCACGCAAGCGATAAAATTCACAACACGAAGAAAAAGCATCTTGTGTGAAAGAAAAGAAAGCATGGTTACAGCAGTTGCAACCCATCCGATAATATCGTTCATTCCCATAAGCTTGATTATTGGATAAAAGTACGGCTTTGAAGATAAAGTTCTGTGCATTAAGGAGAAAAATAATAATAACAGACTAGAGGGAGGATGCTGGATATTGGATGCTGGATACTGGATGCTGGATACTGGATGCTGGATACTGGATGCTGGATACTAGATGCTGGATGCTGGATACTGGATGCTGGATACTGAATAACGGATGCTAGTTTGTACGATAATCCAGAATCTAATATCAATTTTCTAGATTCTCAATACCCTCTTTCAAAAAGCCACCAAAAAGACTTCCTAGATTTTTCAGGTTTCAGTCCAAATTTAGATATCGCATTAATTTTAAGATGCTGAATCGCTTCTGGAATGGAATCGGTGAACAAACAAAGTTTCAAATCTTCTTCAGCGATAGTTCCTTTTTGTTTCATCAAATCGATGTGATCAATCAACGCTGCATGATAGGCTGTATCGAAAATAATTATCGGGAATTGAAAAAGCATTTTGGTTTGTATCAGGGTTAACGCTTCAAAATATTCATCCATGGTGCCGAAGCCACCGGGCATAACTACAAAAGCGTATGAATATTTTATCAACAAAGTTTTTCTCACAAAGAAATAACGAATGTTTACTGTTTTATCAAGATAGTTATTATGATGTTGTTCGAATGGCAATACGATATTACAACCTACACTCCTACCTCCTACTTCTTTAGCGCCTTTATTAGCCGCCTCCATGATTCCAGGACCTCCACCTGTCATAATTGTAAATCCTAGCTTGGCAATTTCGCCAGAAAGCTCTTTTGTTTTTTTGTAGTACTCATGGTCTTCTTTAAATCTTGCGGAACCAAACACGGTAACACAAGGACCTGCGAAATGAAGTGTTCTAAAACCTCTAATAAATTCAATCAACACTTTAATTGAGAAAGTTAATTCCTGCCATCTGCTTTGTGGGCCTTGAAGAAATTTGATTTCAGAATGAGACATGATATATTTTTATCTTTCAAACTTAGCGATTTCTGATTAACTTCCGTTTAAAATACTCATTCAAGTTGTAGACT
>CALPIT020000084.1 GCA_943323705.2 Streptomyces griseus | reverse complement strand
TGGGTAATGATGATGACCCGGAATCAAGAAAATGGCTGGATCAGTTGATTTGGAATTTGATGTTGTAATCTCGATGCTAGATTCTAGATTCTGGATTCGAAATTTTTTACTAAAAGTCGATAATTCTATCCAGTATCAAGTATCCAGTATCCAAAATATCCATCATCCAACTATTCTAGCACTCTCCTACCTCACCTCAAACCCGTCATTAATAATCGCTCCTTTTTTTATCACCACAATTCCATCTTTTATTGAGAATAGTGAATGGTCGGCATTCTCAAGATGATTGCCTCCAATAATACTTACATTATTGCCAATTCTACAATCCTTATCAACTATAACATTTTTAAATTCGCAGTGGTTACCAATGCCAATCTTGGGAATATTGGTTTCGTCGTTCTTTTTGATTTGATCCAATGTTTCATAAAAGTCGTTACCCATTATGTAGCAACTGGTTATTTTAGAACCCTTGCCTATTCTGCTTCTAATGCCAATTACTGAGTTTGAAATTAATTCTGCATTTATAATTGAACCCTCTGCAATAACAGTTTGATTGATGGTGGTGCCACTTATTTTAGCGGGTGGCAGCATTCTTGATCTGCTGTAAACTGTTTTTGTATTGTCAAATAAATTAAAAGGTGGTATGTCCAATGTTAAAGCCAGATTGGCTTCAAAGAACGAATAGATATTTCCAATGTCAGTCCAGTAACCATCATATTGATAACTGATTACTTTATATTTATTGATAGCATCCGGAATAATTTCTTTGCCAAAATCTGTAGCATCTTTTTTCTCATTTTCAAGTAGATCAAATAAGACTTTTCTATTGAAAATGTAAATACCCATAGAAGCAAGATAATTTCTGCCCTGCTCTTTCATTTCATTTCCGGTTTCGCTCGTCCAATCAGGTAGTTTTTCTATGGAAGGCTTTTCAATAAAAGAAGTGATGATTTGTTCTTCATTGGATTTTAATATGCCAAATTCTGGTGCTTCTCTTTCACCTACTGGAATGGTAGCAATTGAGATGTCGGCACCTGATTTCTCATGATTTTCAAGCATGTAAGCAAAGTCCATTTGATAAAGTTGATCTCCACTCAATATCAAAACATATTCAAAATCTGTTTTTACGATGTGCTTGAGTGATTGCCTAACTGCATCTGCTGTTCCCTGAAACCATCCCGGACTATCAGGTGTTTGTTCTGCTGCTAGTATGTCTACGAATCCACTGCTAAACATGCTGAATTGATAGGTATTTTTGATGTGCTTGTTTAGCGAAGCAGAGTTGTATTGTGTTAATACAAAGATTCTGTTGATCGTACTGTTAATACAATTGGAAATGGGAATATCCACCAATCTGTATTTCCCTGCAATAGGAACAGCTGGTTTGCTTCTAGTCGCTGTTAATGGATATAATCTTGAACCGGCACCGCCGCCCAGAATAACTGAAATAACTTTTTTACTGATCATTTTTTTAGTTTATCTATAAATTGAATGATAAAGGTCGATATAATCTTGCGCACTTTTTTCCCAGCTGTTGTTGATTGTCATCATTTTTTTTCTGACAATTTCTATCAAAGGTTTATTTTGATACAAATGTATGGCTCTATGAACAGAATAAACAATATCATCAATGGTTGCGTTATTGAAACAAATGCCATAACCATTATCACCAACATCTACAACGGTGTCATTTAAGCCTCCGGTTCTTCTTACAATTGGAATGGTGCCATAACGCAATGCATATAATTGGTTTAAACCGCATGGCTCTACTCTGCTTGGCATCAATAAAAAATCAGAGCCAGCATACATCTGATGGCTGAGCTGTTCATTATATTCAAATCTTGAATGATAATAGCCAAGCCATCTTTCGTGCATGTTTTTTAATTGTTGCTCTATGTGAAATTCACCACTGCCCAATATCAAAACATTGAATTTTTTATTTGTTTGTTCAAATGCCCGGGAAATAGCTTCGGCTAAAAGATCTGCAGCTTTTTCACCAACAAGTCTGCCGATAAAAATGATTAAAGGCATTTCCACATCAAATCCAAAATCTTTACAAAGTTTGATTTTGTTATTTTCTTTTTGTTGTATGTTGTCACTATTGAAATTGTCTGAAATGAATGGATCTGTTTCTGGGTTCCATACTTCATAATCTATCCCATTGATAATTCCGGAGCATTTTCCTTTTTCGTATTCAAATAAAGTTTCCAGTCCATTGGCATTATACATGAGTTCTTTCATGTAAGTAGGACTTACTGTATTTACTTTATCAGCACATTTAATGGCAGCGGCTAATGGGTTGATTTGAGAATTCCATTCTATTAATCCTGCTTTCCAATTGTCCCAAGCTGGAAAAAATTTAGTAAATGCCCAATCCATCCATCCTTGATATTGAGCGTTGTGGATGGTAAGTACAGTTCTTATGTTGGAGAGATTTCTGTAGTCATAACAATGTCTCATGAAAAAAGGGATCAACCCAGCGTGGTAGTCATGTACATGCACAACTTCAGGCTTTTGTTGCCAATTGCTGATCCATTCCACAACTGCGAGTTGAAAAGCAAGAAACCTTTGATTGTCGT
The DNA here is from genome assembly GCA_943323705.2 of Streptomyces griseus. Taxonomy (GTDB): domain Bacteria; phylum Bacteroidota; class Bacteroidia; order Chitinophagales; family Chitinophagaceae; genus Ferruginibacter. The sequence goes on along the minus strand of CALPIT020000084.1, from coordinate 6,923 downwards.
CGTCGTAACCATAAATTTTTTCCCTATCCAACAACCCATAAATATCCACACAGTATAAATTAAATCCGAGTCCATTGCTACGTTCTTTAATAATAGTAAATTCTAGATTGCTGCCTCCAAATGAAATAGCACCTTTATGAACAACATCCCAAAGGTTTTTTTGAAGGAAATTTGTTTTATACATTGGCATCACAACTTGAGCATGATGACCAATTTTGTTTTGATACTTAGGTAGTGCACCAACCACATCAGCCAAACCGCCGGCTTTTGCCATGGGGTAACATTCAGCGCTGACATGTAAGATTTGCATTTCGAATTAAAATATTTTCAATAAAAATACGATTCATAGAATTATAAAGGTCAATTTTTAATGAAGTTTTATTTAAATCTGCGTTTTGAAAATATATTTTTTATAAATTTTAAAATTCTCACTAATTTGAGCGGATAAACCAAAACTTATGACTGAGAATCAAAAAAATGTCGCTTCTTCAACTTCAATTCCAACCAATTACGGTGCATTAGGGACTTTAGTAACTGTATTTTTCTTTTGGGGCTTTATTGCGGCCGGTAACAGTATTTTTATTCCATTTTGTAAAAATTATTTCCATCTGGATCAGTTTCAAAGCCAGTTGATTGATTTCGCATTTTATACTGCTTATTATATTGGAGCATTGGCTCTCTTCGCTTATGGTTCATTTGGAGGAAAAGATTTAGTGGGCAAATGGGGATATAAGAAAAGTATCGTGTATGGTTTGCTATTTTCAGCGATAGGTGCCGCAGCTATGATTGTAGCAGTTAATGCCAATACATTTTCTGGAATGCTTGTAGGATTGTTTATCGTGGCTTTAGGTTTTTCTTTACAACAAACAGCTGCTCAGCCTTTTGCTATATCATTAGGTGATCCTGCAACTGGAACGAGCCGTGTGAATCTTGGTGGAGGTATCAATTCGTTTGGTACCACTATTGGCCCCATTGTTGTGGCTTTGGCATTGTTTGGTACAACAGCTGCTGTTACTGATGAGCAAATTGCCGCTTTAAGTTTGAGTAAAGTAATAATATTATATACAGGAGTTGGTGGATTATTTATTGCTTCCGCTGCATTGTTTCATTTTGCTAAAAAAGTACCTTCTGGCATTTTGGAAGAAGAAACTGAAAAAGCGAATAAAGCATTATACACATTGATCATTATGACAGGTTTGCTGATCGTGATGTTTGCACCTGTATTCAGCAGTTATAAAGTTGATCTGACTCATGCATCTGAAGCTGAAATCTTAGACATGAATGCGTATAGAATGAATTGGTTATTAGGTGCATTAGCAGTTGTTGTAATTGGTTTATTATACGCCAACATGGCTGCCTCAAAAAAGCCTGAAGGTTGGGGTGCTATGAAATATCCTCAATTGGTATTGGGGATGTTAGCCATTTTTGTTTATGTGGGTGTTGAAGTTTCTATTGGTTCTAATTTGGGAGAATTACTGAAAGTAAAAGACGGAATTCAATCATCTGAAGCCGCTCCTTACATTTCAATGTATTGGGGAAGTTTGATGATTGGTCGGTGGACTGGTGCGGTTTCTGCATTTGATTTCTCCAAGACAACAAAAATGTTGTTACAAGTCATCGTTCCTTTGGTTGCCTTTTTTGTGATCATTGGTGTGAATTCAACAGCTGGATACAATATGAAGGAATTGTATTTTTATATTGTTTGCGTAATTATACAAATCGCTGCATTTTTCTATGGCGGAGATAAACCAGCCAAAACTTTGATGACATTTGGTTTTTTAGGTATTGTAGCAATGGTTGTTGGAACAATAACTTCTGGAACTATAGGTACATATGCGTTATTGAGCGGAGGTCTTTGTTGCTCTATCATGTGGCCTTGTATATTCACGTTATCTATAGCAGGTTTAGGGAAATATACAACCCAAGGCTCTGCATTTTTAATTATGATGATTCTAGGTGGTGGTATCATTCCTCCTATTCAAGGTAAATTGGCTGATGTTACCGGTATTCAACAATCATATTGGTTAGCAGCTGCTTGCTTTGGATATCTTACTTTCTTCGCTATTGCTGTAAAAGGCATTTTGAAGAAACAAGGAGTTAATATAGAAGAAGCACAAACTGTTGGCGGACACTAATATATAATTCAAAATTTAAAATTAAAAAGTCAAAAAGGGAGATATTCAATTTTTGGCTTTTTAGTTTGGGTTAGCCACGAATTCACGAATTAAGCCTTCGGCTTATTTTAATGTTTATTTTTAAAACCAAGAAATTTTCACTATTTACATTTAAATTTTTACTTTTTTATCATGGAAAACAAATACGCAATTGGCATTGATGTTGGTGGAACAACTACAAAATTTGGGATAGTAAATAACAAAGGTGAAATTTTGTTTCAGGGACGGATACCTAGCAATGAACATGATTTCATAGAAGATTTTATACAAGAATTGTATGTGAATTTGTCGCCAATGATAAATGAGGTTGGTGGCATTGATAAAATTATAGGTATTGGTATGGGAGCACCCAATGGCAACATCTACTCAGGTACAATAGAATATGCACCCAATCTTAAATGGAAAGGTATTATTCCAATGGCTGAATTAATTGCCAAAAAATTTGGTGTGCAAGCAAAACTAACCAATGATGCCAATGCCGCTGCAGTTGGCGAAATGATGTACGGCTGTACTAAAAATATGAAACACTTCATCACCATTACTTTAGGAACAGGGGTTGGAAGTGGAATCGTGATCGACGGAAAAATCGTAGTTGGTCATGATGGTTTTGCAGGTGAATTGGGACATACCATTATCCGTCCAGGTGGCAGAATGCACAAAAATACCGGCATGCGCGGTAGCTTGGAATCATACGCATCAGCAACTGGTGTTAGAGAAACTGCCATTGAATTACTAACTCAATTTCCGGAAAAAGAAAGTTTGCTTAGAAATTATACCATCAATGAATTAACTAGCCAGACTGTATTTGAATGTGCCATGCAAGGAGATCCCATCGCCAATGAAATATTTGAATTTACTGGCCAAATCCTTGGGGAATCATTAGCCAACTTTATTATGTTTTCATCTCCTGAAGCCATTGTATTATTTGGCGGTTTGACTAAGGCAGGTAACTTATTGCTCAATCCTACGCGTCAAGCAATGGAAGCCAATCTTTTGCCTATTTTCAAAAATAAAGTGAAACTAATTTTTAGCGAATTGAATGAATCAGATGCGGCGATTTTAGGGGCGAGTGCGTTGGTGTGGTAGTAGAATATGTTATTAGGAATTGGGGGTTTGGGAATTGAGGAATTGGGTATTAGGAATTGGGAATTGGGTATTGGGAATTGGGAATTGGGAATTGGGTTGTGGACTAATTCCAAATTCCAATTTACATACTCAATTGAACTTTACAATCATCTCAACTCTCCATTTAGCCATTTCGTCCTCCCCCAACCTGCAATCACATGTTTTTCACTATGATATGAAGAACGAACTAGCGGACCACTTTCAACGTAATCTAAGCCAATCTGGTAGCCTATTTCACGGTATTCAGCGAATTCATTGGGGTGTACAAATCTTTCTACCGGAAGGTGTTTTTTTGTTGGCTGAAGATACTGACCGATAGTGATCACATCTACTCCACTGTTGTGTAAATCTTTAATGGTTTGGATGACTTCTTCTTTGGTTTCGCCAAGGCCTAACATAATACCGCTTTTTGTACGCATGCCCCCATCTTTAAGGATTTTGAGCGTCTCCATGCTTTGCCAATATTTGGCTTGTACTCTTACTTGACGGGTTAGTCTTTCTGTGGTTTCAATATTGTGACTTACTACCTCAGGAGCAGCGTCGATAATGCGCTGAATTTGTTCTTTATTCGATTTGAAATCTGGGATTAAAGTTTCCAGAGTAGTTGTTGGATTTAAAGCTTTTACGGCTTTAATTGTGTTGTACCATATGATACTTCCTGCATCTTTCAATTCGTCTCTGTCAACAGAGGTGATAACCGCATGCTTTACCTTCATCAAATGAATGGCTTCGGCAACTCTTTGAGGCTCGTCCCAATCTACAGCATCAGGCCTTCCTGTTGCTACAGCACAAAACCCACAACTCCTTGTACAGATATTTCCAAGTATCATAAATGTAGCCGTTCCTTCTCCCCAACATTCACCCATATTCGGACAATTACCACTTTCGCAAATAGTATGCAGTTTGTGAGTATCCACCAGGTTACGAACATGCTTGTATTCTTCACCAATAGGTAATTTAACACGAAGCCAATTAGGCTTTTTTAATGATGGGGATTGTTCTTCAGTACCTGTACCACAAGACATTATGATAGAAAATTTAAATTAAAAATTGAATGCTCAAAATTAGAAAAATAAGCTGAGATTAATTTCCGGAAATGATTTATTTCCTTCTTCCGAAAACTAGTGTAACATATGCGCCTAAAAAGTACTGGTATTGTTTCACAACAATCATCTGTGGGATTTTTTTGGAGTAAAATTCAGCTGTTGCTCCAATTTCAAGCCCATTAATCATTTCATTGTATTTGCCATAATCAAACCTGAGACCTGTTTTGGCATAAATACCAGGTGTGATTTTCATTTTTCCCCATCCTTCACTGAAAGTTGGACCGCCAACAATAGGCCCATTTAAAAAATAATTACTGTCCGGAGAATTGTATCCTACAAACTCATAATTGCCATTTCCTTTGTCTACTTCAACCAGATAAGGCCTAAGTAATCCTAATGAAATACCTCCTCCATAGTTAAACGATAAGCTTACCCCATTTTTATTGCCCTTGTTGCCCAATAGCTTTTGAACCTGAACGCCCAATTTTACAGGATAGAAATAATTTATTTTGCCATAAATGACTGGTGCGGTTGGACTGTAATCATTTTGCAATTTTTCTTCTTTGACATGCTTTCTTTCTGTAATCTCTATTTGGAACAATAACGCTTTTTCTACAGAACGAGCTCTGGCTATTTCCCCAAAAAGACCAGAACCGTCATTTGTCAATTTTATTCCACCTGCAATATGCTTTTTGTAAGCGATCACACCTTCTTCTTCCTGCTTTGCAATGGCGTTAATACGCTGCTTTTTTTCTTCTTTTTTTTGCTTTCTGACACTAATACTATCCTGAGATATTGCAAAATAGCTGTTGATTGTCATAAGTATAAACAAAAACAATTTCTTCATGTATATAATTTTCTAAAGTAAATTTATGTAAAAATATAACCTAGAGGGTTAAAAACATTTTGACAGGTATCATAATCAACATATTTCTTTACATTTTTAAATAAAAACAATTACCATGACGGCTTCTATAATTTATAAAGGCGACCTCAGATGTGAGTGCACCCATCTTCAAAGCGGCACTGTTATTGAAACAGACGCACCAACAGATAACAGAGGTAAAGGCGAAAGGTTCAGTCCTACGGATACTGTTTGCGTCGCTCTCGCTACTTGTGTCATCACAACAATGGGCATCAGAGCTGCAGATATGAATATCGATCTCAGTCAAACACGCATTGAAGTGACCAAACACATGCTCAGTGAACCACGCAGAATTGGTAAAATTGAAATTGTTCTCAATATTCCCAACATCGGATTGGATGATAATACAAAAATGATTATGCAAAAAATTGGAGACAATTGTCCGGTAATGAAAAGTCTTCATCCTGATTTAGAGGTGGAGACAACGTACAATTGGATGTAGCATCAACTTTGTTTTCTTTCCTGAAAATCTCATTACCAATGCCGCATTCCAAACATCTTTTTTGTGTACAGAATTGATTTCTCAAATGAAATAAGGCTTGAGAATCTGCAGCATTTTGATTTGGGACACCCAGTAATTCAAATCCGTTGATCATGCGGTTGTCTTCATGTGGAAGTTCTTGAAGCCAATGTATGGCTTTTGATTTCAATTTTTCGATGCTGTGATAATAACCATACGCATAGCAAATCACAACTGCAGTATTGATGATAAAATTGTTGACGGTTTGATTGCCGGGCTTTTTCGATTTGTATGCACTTGCCGTGTCAAATCGGTAATGCGATTTCCAATAGTCAGTGATGTCGTAATCAAAAGTCAATTTTAAATTATTGAGGTTTTCTTCTTCAATAATTTTTGTCAGCCATTTTCTTTCATTAAAAATACAGGAAGCCAATTGAGCCAATCTGATTGTAGGGAAATTTGCGGGACGCATCCTAAGAAAATGTAATTGTATGAGTGGTTGCTTCAAAGCATATTTTCGCTTTAAGTGGATATACTCTTTAAATAAATCTACTGGATGTTCATCGTTAAATTTTCGGTTTAACATACCGCTCTGTCCAAATAATAATGCCTCGATAGTAAATAATGAATCTGCATTTTTGTGGATGATGCTAAGTGGAATGCTTGAAGCAATGGATTCAAAAGATGCTGCATTCACATTGCCTCCAAAATTTTTGGCCAACATCCACCAGCACAATTCATCCCAGTTGCCTTTGGCTTTGTCTAATAGCTTTATTGTGTTTTCAGCTTTTTCTTGAAGTCTTTCTATTAACATTCTTTCTTTCCACTTGCTGATTGTTATGGGCTTCACCATGTTGATGATTTCCTCACATGGGATGAATGTTTGTTGATTCATAATGGCCTGGTATTTTTTCATCAACAAACCCGGCACTCTTGATTTTAATTCAATGGTAGGAAATTCAAGATGTAATTCTTTGTCGTGCTCCCAAACCACATGAAGAATGACATTATTGTAATTTATATCTTCACTGTGTTTGTGTAATTCCCAATCAGATGAAACTACATGCAATTCAATATTGCCAAACCAAATCGTGTCACCCATCTCAATTTTACCATTTAAAAAATCAGGACCTTGATTGGAATTTAAAGTTCCCGGAGAAGATATTTTAATAAAAGTATGATCTGTAGTGTAC
>CALPIT020000083.1 GCA_943323705.2 Streptomyces griseus | reverse complement strand
TTATTTCCTGCGGCATCTACAATTTCAAAATCTCCTTCCAATTTCATGGAACCGTTTGATCTAATGGTAATTTTTGCTGAAGACATATGTAATCTATTTTTTGACAAAATTATTACTATTCGGTTATTACAACTATTTATATTAAATAATTGTTTTTGCCTTGAAATAAAAAGAAATGTGCTTATCTTAATTTTTTAAATAAATATTTAGGTGAGAAAAATTGTTTACTGGATATTGCCTGCATTAATTGTTCTCAGCAGTTTTATATTGGCAATTCCTAAATCTGAAAAAAAGAATGTTGAAAATGAAGATTCGTTTGTATTCCCATACTTATCCCAAGGACTAACAAAGCGAGAAGCAGCTGCACATTTAATCAGCAGGGTTACATATGGAGCCACTCCCGGATTAGTAGATGAGGTAATGAAAACTGGACTTGAAAAATGGTTTCTAAATCAGTTGGAAGGAAAAAATAATGAAGATTCGTTGAATGTACATTTATCAGACTTCCAATTTCTGAATCTTACTAATGAAGAGGTAAGTAAAATGTTTCCTAAACCATCGCAATTAAAGAGAATGGCTGTAGCAGATGGAGTAATTCCAAAAGATTCTATCAATCTTATTGATAAGGACGAAGAAAAAGAAAGAATAAAAGTTTATTTTGACAGCAAACATTTACATCAACAAGCAGAGTTAGTAAGAGAATTCATAAACCAAAAAATTATTAGAGCAAGATATGCTAACAATCAATTATCTGAAGTGCTTACCAGTTTCTGGTTCAATCATTTCAATGTTTCAATCACCAAACCACAATTAAATTTGTTGGCACCTGCTTATGAGAGAGATGTGATAAGACCTAATATTACCGGTAAATTCAAAGATCTATTATCTGCAACTGCCCATTCGCCAGCTATGCTTTATTATTTGGATAATTTTACTAGCTCATCTACAATAGAAAACAGCGAGAATAAAATGGCTGATTCAAGGCTGGAGAAATACCTTGAAAGCAAAATAGAAGGAACTGATTCAATATCTCAAGCTTCGATAAGAAAACTTAAAAATAACAGAAGAAACAAAGGATTAAACGAGAATTACGCAAGAGAATTGATGGAACTTCATACACTTGGTGTTGATGGGGGATATACACAAACTGATGTTACGGAAGCAGCAAGGGTTTTAACTGGATGGAGCATTTATCCATTTGAAGATGGCTATGCACCTGGCGTGAGAAAATTAATAGAAAAAATAGGAGATGAGAAACTATCAGATAATGGATATGTACACCAAGGTGATTTTTTCTTTGCCATGAACAGACATGATATAAAAGAAAAGAAAGTGTTGGGAAAAGAATTTTCTTCGGGTAATGGTTACAGTGAAGGAATGGCTTTGCTTGATTTACTAGCACATCATCCATCCACATCGGTTTTTATTTCAAGAAAACTAGCCACATATTTTGTTGCTGACAATCCACCACAGTCGCTGGTTGATAGAATGGCAAAAACTTTCAGAGAAAAAGACGGAGACTTAAAGTTGGTGCTGATGACTATGGTAATGTCAAAAGAATTCTGGAGTACAGCTTCAGTTAGACAAAAAACAAAATCACCATTTGAATTTGTAATCAGTGCCACGAGAGCATTGAATGCAGATATTAATTCAGCTTTACCTTTGTTTAAAAAAATGGAAAGCATGGGTCAAAAAATTTATTATTTTCAGGCTCCTACAGGCTTTCCGGATAATGCAGCTTATTGGATCAATACGGGCGCTCTGCTTAACAGAATGAATTTTGGTTTGGATATAGCCGCTAATCAAATCAGAGGTACCCGTTGTGATTTATTGCAACTTAATAACAACCATGAACCAGAAAGTGCAAATTCAGCATTGGTAACCTATTCTTCCATTTTGTTGCCGGAAAGGAATCAAGAAAATACAATAAAACGGTTGTCGCCATTATTAACAACCCCTGACTTGAAAGAAAGAGTTTTCGGAGTGATTGATGCCACACAGAAAAACAATAAACCCGAAATGATGTTGTCTCAAGATATTGATGCTACAATGGTATTGACGGATGAAATTGTAATGAAAGAAGAGAAGAATAAAAACGAAGTGATGAACTTAAAAAAGATGCTCGCACAGGTTGTAGGCATCATCATCGGTTCCCCCGAATTTCAAAGAAGATAAATGTATTAAAATGAGTAGTAGAAGAGCATTTATTAAATCAGGAGCAGTTGCCGTTTTTGGAATTGGTATGGGAGGTATTCCTGCATTTGTAGCAAAGGCGGCGCAATTATATAAAGCAGAACAACTTTATAAAAAGAAAAAAATATTGATTTGTATTTTTCAACGTGGCGCCATGGATGGATTGATGGCGGTAACTCCATTCACAGATGAGTTTCTGAAAGCAGCAAGGCCTACCATTTTCATGAGTCCAGTAAGAAAAGGGAATGCAACACCATTAATTGATTTAGATGGCAGATTTGGTTTGCATCCATCTTTTGCTGCTTTTGAAATGTTATTTAAAAACAAACAGCTTTCAATCGTTCATGGTATTGGTTCTCCTAATAATTCCCGTTCTCATTTTGATGCCCAGGATTATATGGAAACAGGCACACCTTTTTTTAAATCAACTCCAACCGGTTGGCTCAATCGTGCTATAGGTTTGATGGGGCATGAAGCAACACCCTTTAGAGCGGTAAGCATTACACCATCAACACCTCGTTCTTTTTATGGTCCAAATGCTACAATTTCTGTTACCAATTTGAACGACTTTTCATTACGTCCTGCTAAAAACAAAATTGATGTAAACAGCACAGCAAAAAGTTTTGAAGATTTATATGATCAGACCACAAATGAAATGTTTCACTCAGCGGGTAAAGAAACTTTTGAGGCGGTTAATATGTTATCTGGTATTGATGTTAAAAAATATACACCTGCTAACGGTTCCGAATACCCTAAATCAAATTTGGGTAATGCGATGAAACAACTGGCACAATTAATTAAAGCAGATGTTGGTTTGGAAATAGGATTTGCTGAATCAACAGGCTGGGACACTCATTTTAATCAAGGTACTGAAAGAGGTACTTTCGCCAGAAATGCATCAGATCTCGCTAATAGTATTACTGCATTTTGGACAGATCTAGGAGGTGCTTATCAGGATGAGGTTACTATAATGACGATGACAGAATTTGGCAGAACCGTAAAGCAAAATGGAACTGGTGGAACTGACCATGGCAGAGCCTCCTGTAATTTTATTATCGGGAATCACTTGAATGGTGGAAATGTTTTTGGAGACATCAAACCTTTGGCTATTGAAAATCTTGAAGATGGGAGGGATTTGGCCGTAACCACAGATTTCAGAACGGTTTTCAGTGAAGTTGCCACTAAGCATTTGATGTTGAAAAATAACGAAACCCTCTTTCCGGATTGGAATGGAAAAGACCTCAATATTATGAAATCAATTTAATTGGTTTTTCATCATTTTATTGATTTTCTTTTTATTTAGAAAGCCATGAAAAATTCGGAACGAACCTAAGATGATTAAAGAGTATCCGATAATGATAACAGCCAACTGTGTATCTTTTCTCAATGGTAATTCGATAATAGCAAGACCCGAAACAAATTGTAAAGTCCCGGTTAATATTGTTTGAGACATGTTGTTTTTTTGTTCCTCCAGATAAACAGGAAATGACTTGATGATGTCAACTGCTGTATTTTCTTCAATACCTCTTTCTAAAAGCCCACCTAGTATATAGGCATCTGATTCATTTTTTAATTTTTGTTCGGAGATATATTGAATGATATGCTTTTCTACTTGTTTGAAATTTATTACAGTGTTGTGATGCTCTTGCTGATGATCAGCTGGTTTAGTTAAGTCTATTTTTCTTTTTTCTAGTTCTTTCAATAAAATCAATTTTGCTTCAACCGTAAGTTCATGTAATTCTAATGTTGCCAACTTTATCAATGCAGCATCAGACATTGAATGGTATTTTTCTTGTATGGTTTGATGGAATGACAAATAGATGTATTTAAAATCGAGAACTGTTTATAATGCGTTGATAGTTATTTTAAAAAATAGATTTTATTCTGTCTGAAATTAAATAATTTCGCGTAAAACTAATTCAATTGAACGCATTTCTAACTACTGTACTGCCTGTTTTTATTTTTGGATTTATATCAGCTTTCCTGTGCATCGCATTTGCCGCAAAGAAAATGTTTCGTAAAATTAAGAGTTTGGAAGGTTTACTTGAAAGTGAAAGACTGGTTAAAGAAACATTACGTAAGGAAAATGCATTGGCTTTTAATCTTAAAGAATCTGTTGAAAATGAATTGGGGTCAAAACTAAAAGACGCTCAGATTACGATTAAATCAATGGATGAAGATATTTTATTGTTACAAAAAAGCAATGAAATGAATGAAGCAGAATTCAGAACATCTCAGCCCGAAATCTATGATTTGAAAATGAAATTGATAGAAGCTCAAAACACCATAGCACGCCTTAAAGGACAGCTTCAACAACAAACCGTCGCTCAATAAATTTCAACAAAATGAAGATATTAAAATGGATACTGATCAGCATTTTGACAGTACTAGTCATTTATTTGGCCGGACCTCATCCCTCAACACCTGAATACAATAAAGACATTCCTGTTATTCCTGATGATGTAGAAAATTATATCAGTAAAAAAGAATCAACACATCTTCTCAAGAAAAATAATGAAGCAAGAATAGTTTGGGCTAATGATACATCGAAAGCCATGACTGAATATGCAATTGTTTATCTGCATGGTTTTTCTGCATCACAAGAAGAAGGGAATCCTGTTCACAGAAATGTAGCTACTCATTTTGGTTGTAACCTGTATTTGTCAAGATTGGCTGAACATGGTATTGATACGACTGATCAATTGGTCAATTTAACCTCAGATCGTTACTGGGAGTCAGCAAAAGAAGCTTTATTTATCGGAAAGAAATTGGGAAAAAAAGTGATACTAATGGGTACTAGTACTGGCGGGACTCAGGCTTTGCAATTGGCAGCAACTTATCCCAATGATGTAGCCGCCATTATTTTGTATTCACCAAATATTGAAATCAATGATCCCAATGCATATCTATTAAATAATCCCTGGGGTTTGCAAATAGCCAGATTGGTGAAAGGTGGTAAATTAAATTATCCTGCTGATACACGTCCGATTTACAGTGCTTACTGGAATCGTCCTTATCGTTTGGAAGCAGTAGTCAATCTTCAAGAGATGATGGAAACAACAATGACGAAAGAAATATTTTCTAAAGTTACACAGCCTGTTCTGATGTTATATTATTATGAAGATGAAGAACACCAGGATAAAGTGGTTAGGGTAGAAGCGATGAAAAAAATGTTTGCAGCTCTATCAACACCAGCAAATATGAAAAAAGAAATGGCAGTTCCCAATACAGGAAATCATGTTATAGGATCTCCAATTATGTCAAAAGATATTGTAACTGTTGAAAACGAGACGATTCGTTTTTTAAATGAAAAAGTTGCTTTACAATCAAAACAATAATATTGATTGACTTGAGCTTGAAGAAAGTTAAGTAGTACTGAAGAAATATCAGGATAAATATTTGGCTGTTCGAGTTGAGATGACGTAATATTGCGATATTGCAATATTGCAATATCGCATTATCGCAATATGAAAAACCCCCAATTGCATTAAGCTAAAAAAAAATCCCGGTAACCATTGGCAACCGGGACTAAATATAACATGTCAAATTATTTCAAGACAATTTACTCGTTAATTAGCTGAACAATCCTCCTTTTTTAAGAGAGCTCATTCCTTGGCCAATTAAAAAGCCATTCTGATAAATTTCTATTTTGTAATCGCCCTGTACAAAACTTTCTGTTTCAGGTACGAATGAAAAACTAACACTTTTTGATTTAGCTGTTTCTAAGGCTACAGGAAATTTTGCAGTAAAAAATTTATCGCCTTCTTCTCTTGTTTTAAATACACCAGAGAAGTTATTTCCGCTGCTTACTGGTTTGCCATCAGGTCCGATTACCAATACATAAAGATCAGTAGAACCCGATTTGATGATTCTGTTTGATAAATCAAATTTAACAATCATTTTGTCTACTTTGCTTGCGGAAGCAGTTGATTTTTCTTTGCCACTTTTTTTGATGTTAAGTGGAACAATTGAAATGTTTGAAGCATTCAATGTTGAAGCCACATCTACTTTTTGCTCTAATTCTTGTTTAACAGCAACTGTAGCGCCTAATTCTTTTGTAAGATTTTCTTTGTCAGTTGTTAATGCCATGTTTTGTTCGCCTAATACCTTGTTGTCTTCGGTTAACTTAGCGATGGTTTTTTCCATATCACCAATCTTATTGTTAAGACCAGCAATCATGGTTTTAGCTTTTACTAACTCAGATTCTGTAACATGTTTCTTGTTAAGAATACTGCGAATTTCAGTTTTAGTTTTTTCGATTTCTATGTTCTTGTCACTGAGTTGAGCGCTCATTTCAGTAGCACTAGCTTTCATGGTTTCAATCTTTACAAGTGAAGCATCAAAGCTGGATTGTAAGTCGCTTTTTTGTGCAGTAACTTTTTCAATCTGTAATTTTTGATTGTCAATTGTTTTGATTGAATTCGATTTGTCGTATGCGAAGATGATGACTAAGCATAATACAATGAGAGACATGGCAACATAAATTGACATGTTGTGTTTTTTCTCTGCTTTGATTTCCATTGGAATTTCGTTGGATTGGATTGTTTTCATGTGAAAAAATTTGGGGGTTTTAATAATTGGGTTTTAAATGATATTAGATTGGACATATTAACGTCTAAAATGGTGCCAAAGTTGTGTAAGGCCTTCAATTTTTTTTAAATTCGGTATCATATTTAGTTTTCAAAAGAAATCTAACTCGTTGTTTTTCATTCATTCATACACAATATTCGTTTTCAATTTTCGTTATGTTAATTACATCAAAGGCGAGATATTAATTTAAAAAAATCCAATAGTTTTACTTGCATTTAAGAAAACTCGTGATTAATTTTAGATAATAGTTTGCCTCTCCATTAATCCCAAAATCCTACTGTATTTAATTATTCTGATTTTATTAATTTTTTTATATCATTTACTTAAACCCTAGAAAACTATGAATTACAGCTACGAGACTTATTTTAAAATGATTGAAAATCGCAAGTACTATTTTGTAAAAAGATATTTGCAATTCAAAGAATTTGGCGACAACCTATGTGATGTATTGGAAGGATATGGAATGCATTCGGATTTTAACAAAGCATGTGTTATTGCAGGTATAAAAGATCAAAGTATTCAACAGCAATTGTTTGCTCAGATGGAAGCAAAACTTTCTGAGATAAAAGTTATTGAAATGAACCAACCAAGTACTTTGTTTAAAAGTATAACGGGTTGATAGAAAAATGCGCTTTTAAAAAAGGCTATCTCGTAATTTCGGGATAGCCTTTTTTGTTCACTTGAAGCTGGATACTGGATAAGTATTACCAATTCCACCTATCTAAACATTGCCCCTTTTTGTTCTCTCAATTTCTCACCTTAACTTACGTTTACATGTAAAATGTTTTTTTATGGATGAAAATATAAAGTTGTCATTAACATCATTGATTTCCGATTTGTATTTTATGAGTGAGTCCGAATATCCCTTTACGATTGAGGAAGTGGAATATAAAAATATCCATGAAATCGAAAAAAGCATTTTGTCAAATTACGATTCAACAGTCACAATTTTGAGAATTGAAACTCAAGAATTTTTTAATAAAATAATCAACAATTTTGAATCGGCTGAAGACGACCTTTCTCAATTGTTTGCCAAAAAATATAGAGAGCTGTATCAATTCATCATACAATCCTGCAAATCGACTATAGTTTTGAAATGTGGCAAAATTGAAGTTGGCGTATACATCATTTTGGAAATGAAAAATGAGTCATTTCTATTATTAAAAACAATTTCTGTTGAAACATAAAAAAAGAGAGTCGGACAAAGACTCTCTTTTGATTTAATTGATTTTGTTTTTAAGACGTTGGTCCATTATCAACAACGGCTTCGATAACAGTTTGTACTGCAGTTGGAATATTATTTAAGAAATCGTAACCTAAAATAGTTTCAAGTGCGTCTATGGATACACGATAGGAGCCCCAAGGTAAGTTATTTACGGTTTGGGTATTAGGCATATCCACAGCGATAACCCTTGTAGTGTTGTTTACTCTTGATGCGTCATTGTTACCGTTTGGTAACACAACGATTACTTTCCAGCATTTTGCCGGAACGGTGATCTTACCTGATGCTATGGTAGTTGTAATGCCGCCGTTTGAGCCAGTACCGCCGCTGCCGTATCCTCCTGATATAATATACAGCTCATTACCGGCATCCATTAGTGTTCTACAATAATTTTCCAGCGCCACCCAAGTAACGCGATTAAGATTAGGCGATTGGGGAATCATGTTAGACATTAGGAAAGTTGCTGTATTGTCTGCAGTTGTAGAATCTCTGTCTTCTGATGGACAAAGATGTCCTCTGTCGAAACCTGTTAATGAATAACTAGTTGAGGGTGCTTTGTAAAATCCTGTAGGTAGTGTATTGTCAGCAGCAAAGCAATCGCATCTTGCGGCTGCACCTTTCCAAGCTGGACTTAAATGCCAACTTACCCAATTGGCTTCTCCTTTTGAGCTGTTGTAAGACATGGTGAATTGTGACTTTGTCAAAAGGTAATTGTTGGGTAATGTAGAATTGGTTGCTGCATTACTTGGGTTGCCCATTGCCATGTGATCATCTCTTGTGGGTCCGGTTGGTATATCTTGAACATCGAAATCATCTATGTTTAACCTTCCACCGGATAATTTTCTGATTTGAAATCTTACAGCAGTTGTGAAAGTGGCTGTGAAACTAGCTTTGGTAAGTGCCGTACTAGTAGCTGTTAAAGTAGAACCCACTTTTTCCCAAGATGTCCCAGAGTTGGTGGATACCCAAAGTTCGAATGTACTATTGGTTTCTGTGCTGTATTTGGCATAATTAAAGGAAATGGCAGAAACACCTGTGTTGATGTTGAAATTCATAGATAAAATACCCGTATTCTGAATACGTATACTTTTCGTGCCACTTTTTCTGTCGCTTGAGGAAGTTCCAATTAATGCATCGCTTAAACTCCAAGATCCAGACGTGAATGTTACATTGTTTATTGCGTAACTCGTTTTACTGCCTGTTTCAAAACTTTCAGGGAAATTGGTTATTGATTTATTTAAGTAATAATTGGAAACATTGTCATTTGTGATTGTTTGTTTGTTGGCAATGCCTTTTTTACATGAAGTGTAAGATAGTATTGTCAATGAAAAAACAGCTAGTAAAAAGTTGTTGAGTTTTATCATGAATCCAGTATTTATTCTTTAAAAATAATTTTAAATCAAGTTGAAATAAAATTATTTTCAATTTTTAATGCCAAATGTAATCAATTAGGATAAATAAAGGAGTTTAGAGAATAACAAATAATGAATTTGGGAATTTGTTTTTCAAATCAAATAAAATAATTAAGAAATGGTATTT
>CALPIT020000082.1 GCA_943323705.2 Streptomyces griseus | reverse complement strand
GGGAATGATAATGTCGTTTGGGTAAGCCTTGTCGTAATATTGCAATATTACGACAGGACCTAAATAACACTAAAAAAGAGGCTTTTTCGGCCTCTTTTTATATTATAAATTACAGAACTCAAACTATTGATTTACACTATTAACCACCCTTATCTGCGTAATCGCTATTTTCATAAAAGGATAATAAGGTAAAATAGCAAGCTTTGCATGAACATCTTCTTGGTCATTCGCCATAACAACCATATAAATTCCAGACATATCTAGTTTTATAAAATTGTCAACTATCGTTCCATCGTTTTCCAATACTTTAACCAATCTCTGTTCTTCGGGAAGTAGCGACATCCTTGTTTCGTTATCTAATCCTTCTAAAAGGATGTCAACCATAAATTTTTTCATTATATAAATTGAATAAAGGTTTAAAAATACATTTCAGTAAAAATAAACAGAATAAGATGAATTAAATTAAAAAGTAAAAATTCAAAATTTAAATAGGACAGAAACACTTTTGACTTTTCACTTTTGCATTTTGAATTAAACATTCGCACATGAAAAATTAATACATTTGCACAAACCTTTTCTTTCTCAATGAGTATTTCCAGAGACATTAAAATTAGTGTTATCATACCCTGTTACAATGTGTCGAAACATATTGAAGCGGTAATAAATGGAATGCCTCAAGACATCAGTCATGTGATTGTTGTAAATGATTGTTCTACAGACAATACATTGTCGATACTTGAACAGATTGCCAGTAACAACTCAAAAGTTCATGTATTGAATTATTCCAAAAACCAAGGTGTTGGCGGCGCGATGATTTCGGGATATAAAAAGTCGTTAGAACTGGGAGCTGATATTTCAATCAAAATGGATGGCGATGGACAAATGGATGCAGCCAATATTCCAAAGCTTCTTCAACCTTTAATAGAAGGCAAAGCTGATTTCACCAAAGGAAATCGTTTTCGTGATTTGAAGGCTATAAAATCAATGCCGATTGTTAGAAGAATAGGTAACCTCGGATTAAGTTTCTTAATAAAAGCAGCCTCCGGTTATTGGAACATCTTTGATCCAACAAATGGATTTACCGCCATAAAAAATGAAACGCTCGCTGAAGTCAATCTAGATAAACTTCACAAGCGTTATTATTTTGAAACTTCGATGATTGCTGAATTGTATTTTAGTAATGCAGTGATTTATGATGTGCCGATGAAAGCAAAATATGGTGATGAGATTTCTGGGCTATCAAGCCTAAAAACATTATTTGAATTTCCGCCAAAGCTTTTGGTGACTTTTTTGAAAAGAATTTTACTGAAGTATTTTTTATACGATTTCAATATTGGGTCCTTGTATTTACTAACGGGTGTTCCCATTTTTTTATATGGAGTTATTTACGGGGTTATAAAATTTGAGCAATATTCAAATTTGGGCATAGGGGCACCAACAGGAACGGTTGTCATTCCTTCGTTGCTGATAATTCTTGGCTTTCAGTTGTTATTATCAGGATTGGCATTCGATGTAAATAATTATCCAAAGAAACAATAGAGTTGATTTCCTCCAACATCAACTTAAATATTAACGCATTTATTTGTTTTCATATCATAAACAGAAAAGATGAGCAAATCAAAATCAAATAAAAACATTCAGCAAAAAGTTAGTGAAACAAAAACGACTGAATTGCCTAAGCAAAACAATTCTTTGTTTATCGGACTTGGTATTTTATTGATTGTTATTATAGGATTTAAAATTTATTCTAACACATTCGATGGTTCATTTCAATTCGACGACAAGCATAATATTATAGATAATGAAGCGATAAAAAGTCTTTCCAATATCAAGCAAATGTGGGACATCAACCATTCGAGATTTCTAGCATTTTATTCGTTCGCACTGAATTATCATTTCGACGAATTGAATGTTGAGGGTTATCACAAGATTAATCTGTTGATTCATTTGATTAACGCTTGTCTGGTTTTTTGGATAGCTCGATTGTTGTTTGCCACACCCGTTTTGAAAAATCTCCCAATTGCACAACATGCCAAATCAATTTCATTAATAACTGCCTTGTTATTTGTATCGCATCCTTTAGCCACAGGAGCTGTAACTTATATCGTGCAAAGAATGGCGTCTATGGTGGCAATGTTTTATTTTATGTCTGTGGCCATGTATATGAAAGGTAGAATTTCACTATCAAAAGCGAAGTATTTGTTTTTTGGCGGCGCCATCATCTCTGCTATTTGCGCTTTGCTTACAAAAGAAAACGCCTATACGCTACCGTTAGTTATTGTTTTAATTGAACTGTTTTTCTTCAACACCAAAGCAATCGCCATTAATTTTAAAGATAAAAAAGTGATTGGTGCCATGATAGGCATTGTAGCTTTTATTGTTTTTGTGTTTGCCAACTTCTCGTTAAGTGTTTTAAAACCAATAGCGCCTTCAACATTTAATAGCTATACCATAACACCGGCTAATTATTTCTTTACGCAGTTGAGCGTTATCGTAAAATACATTCAGTTGCTGTTTATTCCCTTAAACCAAAATGTTGATTATGATTTTCATCTTTCCAATAGTTTGTTTGAGATACCAACTTTAATCAATGGAATTATACTTTTGTCGTTATTGATTCTTGCAGTTTATTTATACAACAGAAACAGAATTATTTCATTTGGCATTTTCTGGTTTTTCATCACCTTATCCATTGAATCAAGCTTTATTCCTATTTCGGATTTAATCTTTGAACACAGAACCTACATTCCTTCCTTTGGATTTTTTATTATTTTGACTGCAGGGATTTATGGTTTGGCATGGGATAAATTTAAATACGCTCTTCTTGTCTTTTTTGCCATATTGATTTGCGTTAATTCGGTTCTTGCTTATCAACGTAACAATGTTTGGAAAGATGATATTTCATTATGGTCTGATGCGGTTTCTAAGTCGCCGAACAAAGAGAGACCATATCTTAATCGTGGTTATGCTTATGGAAATAGAAAACAGTGGGATAGTGCCATTGCTGATTTTACGAAGGTGAATGAAATCAGACCTAAATATCACGCAGCTGCATATTACAATCTAGGAATTGCTTACTGGACAATTGGACAAAAAGACAAATCAATGGAAAATTATTCCATGGCCATTAGTGCTGATTCGAAATATACGGAAGCGTATTATGGGCGAGGGGTTTGTTATTATTATTTGAACGAGCCAGAAAAAGCCATTGCTGATTATACAAAGGCTTTATCCATCAATCCGAAATTAGAAAGTGTTTATTATAACCGCGGCATCACCTATGCCAACTTAAGAAAATACCCAGAAGCGATTGCAGATTATAACAGTGCAATTGATCTCAATCCGAATAATTTCAATCTCTATTTCAACAGGGCCATTGCGTATGGCAACATGAATCAATGGGATAAATCAGCATCAGATTTGACAAAAGTTCTTCAACTGGATCCCGGAAACAAATCCGCTGCTTCAAACCTGGAAATCGCCAATTCAAGATTGAAGTTAATGGGAGGGAAATAAATTATTAAATGTCTTCAGTATTCAAATATTTTTTCGGAAATACCAATTAAATTTAGCTATTGTTTTTCAATATTGAATTCTTTTTCATTCACGATCATCAAATCAACATTGGTAATTCCAACCCGACTAAAATTCTTTTCTTTTAGATACATGTTGTTTTAGCTTTTTCTTTCGTTTCCTAATTTACAATAAACCTTGTGAAGTAATTACCATTAAATTTATAGACACCTTCTTCATCTGTACCGAACCAGAGTTCTCCTTTTTTGTCTTTATAAATGGTATTGATTGAATTACGTGTCAATCCGTCTTTTGTGGTATAATTAATTAATTTAATTCCGTCATATTTCCATACCCCAGCATCAATGGTTCCAATCCAAAGATTCCCTAAGTCATCTTCATTGATTGCATAAATCCGAGCCAAAGTACCCAACTCCGATTTGCCGGAAATCTTAAACTCTTTATTGCCGAGTCCTTTTTCTTCTGTAAAATTAATCAAGGATTTACCATCATAACAGAATAGCCCATCACCATTATTCCCAAACCAGATATTCCCTTTTGCATCTTCGTACAAACCAAGTACCGCAGAATTTTTCAGTCCTTTTTCTGTAAACCAGGTGAAGTTTTTTCCATCGTAACGACACACGCCTTCAGCTTGTGTTCCGAACCAAACATTTCCTTTTTTGTCATTAAGGATACTGTAGACAGCAAATCGACTTAATTGAAATGCGGTGTTTTTTGATAGGGTATTTTTTAAATCGGATTTATCTAGAGGCAAATAGCTAAATGATTTATAGTTGTAGTGAAAGGCTCCTGCTCCTGCATAGAACCATAAGTCATTCGGTTTTATTTTTAAATCCTCCTCAGCTAAATTGTTTAATATCAAATGAGTTTTATCTGTATAAGTAGTAAACGTTTTTCCATCAAACTTACTCACACCAAACAAACCTGTTCCACACCAAATATTCCCCACTTCATCTTCCTGAATGCTTAGAACCTGATTATTATAAAGGCCATCTTTTTCCAAAAATTGAATAAGTGTTTTTCCGTCATAACGATACACGCCTGCTCCGTTTGTACCAAACCAGTAGTTTCCTTTTTTGTCTTGGAAAATGCTTCGGATGTTTTTATCTATTACTATGGTTGAACGAACCGCATCAACTGTAAAACTTTTGCTCGACATGTTAGTCGCTTCAATTTTGATGGAAGTGTTTGATGTAGAAACTTGGCCGAATAAAAAAACGGGGAGTAATGAGAAGGTGAAGATTATGGAGAGGGAAGGTTTCATGTGTTGATATAGTTTGTTTTTGGCCACATGTTATACCCTTGAATACTTCCCGAGGCTTCGGGACAAGCTATCCCCCGGCTGGTAAGTGGCTTTCTCTTATGGGTATTTCATGTGTTGATATTATATTTTAGATTTGCTCGGTTGGTATTGTTGTTAAAGTAAACCAGTTATTAAAAACTAATCCAAACTTTTGTATCAAGAATAATCTTATCCTTTTTTTGTGCATATCGACTAGATCTTACTTTTTCTACTTCTTTGGTTATTTCAGATAAAGGAAGCTTGTTTTCTTTTGATTTTGACCTGATTCGTTTTACAACCTCCATAAATGTATCTTCTTTCACTTCACTAATAGAAATAAGATTTAAATCTGCCAAATCATTAATAAGTTTTTTGGCCTTAGGATTTAATATTTCAACTTTTATTGTCATGTACTAAATTTAATAAGATTCATCCACAATCATACTATTGTTTAAAAATAACAAAAGCAGAAATTTGCAGCATTAAATTATTGGAATTTTAAATCTTTATCTATAATATCCCTGACGTAATTAAAGTGTTTCTTTCTGATTTCATAATCTTCTCCATTTTTTACTGCAGCTTCTAATGCTTCTATTACTTCTTTTTTATTGGTATAAGAGGCAAGTTTATTTTTGGAAATTATTTGATTGGTTATATCCACAACGCAGGGTGATTTTACAAGATAAGTTTCTTCGGGAATCAAATTAATATCTTTTAATACACAATTACCATAAAACACAACAATCGAATAAAAAGGAATTGTTTCAAATTGTTTTAAGTGATTTTTTAAATCTATAACATGTTGACTATTTTGTTTAATTGGATTGTACAACTTGTATTTACTTTTTCCATAAGCCATTACCTGTGTCCAATATTTATTTTGACCTGTTCCAAAAATCCAGCCGCTGTATTCTTTCACTTCAAAAACAAGAATACCAATATTTGTTGCAACTACTAAGTCAATTTGAGAAAAATTCCCGCTTGGTTTTTTTAAATATAAATCATGAAAAATATTTTCTGCGGGTATCCCATTTTTTAAAAGAGAGAGTACCAAATCTCTTTCTGTTCTTGTTCCTCTATAGGTTTTCGTAACTGTATCTAATAATTTTCTATCTTTTAATCCTCTTAGAATGAGAACAAAAACGATAATTAAAACAACGATACTAAATAACCACATTATTAATTTGTGATTTAATGGTGAGTTATAGCTTTATTGAACGACAGAAACAATCCTTTATGGGTTGTACGCTTTAATAATGAAGAGTCATTAACGACGTCCCAAAATATCTATTAATTCGGGGAGAAACTCTTCTCGGATTTGCCAAACAATAAAATAATTTATTCCCATGTAGTCATGTGCAACTCGATTTCGAAAACCACGAATTTTGTGCCAGTCTATATTTGGTAGTTCATCTTTTATTTGGTCGGGAAGTCTATTGGCCGCTTCGCCAATGATTTCAAAATTACGTATGACGGCGTCAACCCTCATGCTATCTGATTTAAATTCTTCATAGGTCAGACCTTTGGTATAATCGAGAATCTTTTGAGCAGATTCAATAATATCCAGTATCAGTAAGTCTGGAGATCGTTTAGACATAGATTAAATCTTCTTTAATAGCTTCAAAATAACGAGGCTTAATTCCATCGCGAGTTATTAAATCAACTTTTCTTTTTAATCTTAACTCCAATAAATCTGCGAGCGTAAAAAATTCCATACCTATAGGCCTGGAAAAATCTACGAGAATATCAATATCACTTTTATCGGTAAAATCTTCTCGGGTTATTGAACCAAACAATCCAAGTGCAGAGACTCCAAATCTTGTAGCTAACTCACCTTTCATTGATGAGAGGTCGGAAATTATATACTCAAGTTTAGTCATAAATTAAAGATAATCAAAAGCGTTGAAATGCCATATAGCAACTCTCCTCATATTTTGTCATAGTGCTGAAATTCTAAATGGTGTTTACTGAAAAGACTATGTCCAGCTTTTAAAAGCAATTTTGTTCAATTTCTCTCTCTTATCAAACTGATAGAAATAAACATCTCCACCAATATTCATCATATTGCTTTTTCTCTCTCAAAACTTAACTATTTTCGCACTGAAAATTTAAAACATACAACATGGAAAATAGTGAAAGCAAATGCCCGTTTACCGGAGCTACAGTAAAACAAACCGCAGGAGCCGGAACCAGAAACTACAACTGGTGGCCCAATCAATTGAAATTGAATATTCTTCGTCATCATTCTAATTTGTCTGATCCAATGGACAAAGGGTTTAATTATGCTGAAGCTTTCAAAACCCTTGATTTGGCTGCGGTGAAAAAAGATATCATTGAAGTGATGACCCATTCACAAGAGTGGTGGCCTGCCGATTTCGGGCATTATGGTCCTTTCTTTATCAGAATGGCCTGGCATAGTGCAGGAACTTACAGAACTTCAGACGGCCGCGGTGGAGCCGGTGCAGGTACACAACGTTTTGCGCCTTTGAACAGTTGGCCTGATAATACCAATTTGGATAAAGCACGTTTGTTGTTATGGTCTGTTAAAAAGAAATACGGTAAAAAATTATCTTGGGCAGATTTGATGATTTTGGCAGGTAATTGCGCTATGGAATCTATGGGTTTTGAAACTTTCGGTTTTGCTGGCGGACGTGAAGACATTTGGGAACCAGAAGAAGATATTTACTGGGGTTCTGAAGCTCAGTGGCTAGCTGACAAAAGATATTCAGGAGACCGTGAATTGGAAAAACCATTGGCTGCAGTGCAAATGGGTTTGATTTATGTAAATCCGGAAGGACCTAACGGCAACCCTGACCCGATGGCATCTGCTCGTGATATACGTGAAACATTTGCAAGAATGGCGATGAATGATGAAGAAACGGTAGCGTTAATTGCAGGCGGACATACTTTCGGTAAAACTCACGGTGCCGCAGATCCAGGCAAATATGTTGGTCCGGAACCAGAAGGCGCAAGCATTGAAGAACAAGGCACGGGATGGAAAAATACTTTCGGAACCGGTAAGGGCGGAGATACCATTACCAGCGGTTTGGAAGGTACATGGACAACCACTCCAACAAAATGGAGCAATAATTATTTTGAAAATCTTTTCGGTTACGAATGGGAATTGACTAAAAGTCCTGCAGGTGCCCAACAATGGAAACCTAAAGGAAACGCAGGCGCAGGAACCGTTCCAGATGCACATGATGCTTCAAAATCTCATGCACCAACGATGCTTACCACTGATTTAGCGATGAGAATTGACCCCGCGTATGAAAAAATTTCAAGAAGATTTTTTGAAAACCCTGATCAGTTTGCCGATGCATTTGCACGTGCTTGGTTTAAATTGACACATCGTGATATGGGTCCTTTGGCTCGATATATCGGAGCTGAAGTTCCTAAAGAGGTTTTAATCTGGCAAGACCCTATACCAACGGTAACGCATAAACTAATTGATGAGAAAGATATCGCCGAATTAAAATCTAAAATTTTATCATCAGGATTAACGTTATCGCAACTTGTTTCTACAGCATGGGCTTCTGCATCTACATTCCGTGGTTCAGATAAAAGAGGTGGTGCGAACGGAGCAAGAATTCGTCTTACACCTCAGAAATACTGGGAAGTAAACAATCCTGCTCAGTTGAGTAATGTGCTTGATGTATTTGAAAAAATTCAAAGCGAATTCAACGCTGCACAAACTGATGGCAAAGCGGTTTCAATGGCCGACTTGATTGTGTTAGGCGGTTGTGCAGGAATTGAACAAGCTGCAAAAAATGCTGGACATACAATTTCGGTTCCATTCACTGCTGGTCGGGGGGATGCTTTGCAAGAACATACTGATGTAGAATCATTTGCAGTATTAGAGCCATTGGCTGATGGTTTCAGAAATTACATGAAAAAACATTACACCACTTCTGCAGAAGAAATGTTGGTGGATAAAGCGCAATTGCTGACACTAACCGCTCCCGAAATGACCGTATTAGTTGGTGGTATGCGTGTGTTGAATACCAACTACAATCATTCTCATTATGGAGTGTTTACTAAAAATACGGAATCACTTACCAATGATTTCTTTGTCAACTTGTTGGATTTAGGAACGACATGGAAAGCTTCTGCTGCATCGAAAGATGTTTTTGAAGGACATGACCGTATCACCGGAGAATTGAAATGGACAGGTACTCGTGTTGATTTAATCTTTGGTTCTAATTCAGAATTAAGAGCATTGGCAGAAGTATATGCGTTTGATGATGCTAAAGAAAAATTCATTCATGATTTTGTGGCGGCTTGGAATAAGGTGATGAATTTGGATAGGTTTGATTTGGTGTAGTAGGGTTTCACCGCTGAGAAAGGAGATTAAAGAGGTTTCGCAGAGAGCATGTTTTCTTTGCGGAACCTTTTTTAGTTTCACGCAAGGCTCGCAAGGGGGCAAAGGCGCTATTAATTTGCCACGAATTCACGAATTATTTTTATTTTTTAGTCGAAAATTCAGTTTGCTCCCCTCTCATTCAGGAGAGGGGTTGGGGGTGAGGTTTATCGCGTCTTTGCCCCCTTGCGATCTTTGCGTGAAACCCATTCGTGCTACTTTGTGCCTTCGCGCCTTAGTGGCGAGGAAAAAATAAAAAATAAGAAAGTAAAAATAAGGAAGTGGTAGCCCCCTCAATCCCCCAAAGGGGGAAGCTGAAAAGTCTTCGCGTCTTTGCCCCCTTGCGAGCTTTGCGTGAAACCCATTCGTGCTACTTTGTGCCTTCGCGCCTTAGTGGCGAGGAAAAAATAAAAAATAAGAAAGTAAAAATAAGGAATAAGGAAGT
>CALPIT020000081.1 GCA_943323705.2 Streptomyces griseus | reverse complement strand
TACGACAAACAATTAACACAAATAAATATTCTCGAATCTACAATAAAAGCTGTTGAGGAGTTTATTAAAAATCCTAATCTTAAAGATGCCGACCTTGCCTTTGTTGGAGTAGATAATCCCACGTTGCAATCAATGCTCATGCAGTATCAGCAAATGCGCCAACAGCGGGATAAAATTGCGCTAACAGCTCAAGAGACCAATCCAACTTTATTGTTGATGGACAAAAATCTTACTGATTTGAAGAGCAACATGGAAAAGCAGTTGGCCAACTATAGAAGTAACCTAAGCATTGCTCAGTCTACTTATCAGCAGAAAATCGGTACTGCAACAGAAGTTATCAGAGGTGCTCCAATTGCTGAAAAAGAATTAATGGACAAAACTCGTTTTCAAAATATTAAGGAGCAATTGTATCTAACACTACTTCAAAAAAGAGAAGAGGCCGCAATAGCCAAGGCTTCTGTAACGGTGAATACAAAAATTTTGACTCCTCCTCTTAAAATGAACGCCTCTTTGAATCCTTCTCAATCAAAAGTTTTATTCACTTCTGTATTAATAGGGTTGATTCTTCCTATCATTTTTGCCATTTTCAAAGAAGTATTAAATAGAAAAATTATTTCTAAAAAACAGTTGCAGGGCATGACCAATATTCCGGTATTGGCAGAGTTAGAACAAGCTGATTCAACCGAGAATTTTCCTTTTATTATTGAAGGCAACAGCAGATCTATGTTTGGAGAGCAAATCAGGTCATTACGAACCAATATTGATTTTTATCTCAATGCAGCCAAGCCGGTAAATTATGTGATCATCACTTCCAGTGTGAGTGGTGAGGGTAAATCATTTCTTTCTATGAACATTGCTAAAAGTTATTCCTTACAAGGAAAAAGAGTAGCACTGCTTGAGTTTGATTTGCGTCGTCCAAAAATTCATAAAGCATTGAACATGTCCGATGTTAAAATTGGATTGACTAGCTTCTTGTTAGGCAAATACAAATGTGAAGAAATGGTAACCCCCATTAATTCAAAGCCGGAAGAAAAATTTGATTTATTCCCTTCAGGTCCTATTCCACCTAATCCTCAGGAATTGGTATCTAATGACAATATGAAAATATTGAAAGAATACCTTGATGCAAATTATGACATTGTGATTGTGGATACACCGCCATTCGGAATTGTAGCAGATGCTCAAATTCTCGGAAGATGGGCTGATTTGACATTGATTGTTACTCGATTCCAACAAACCGTAAGGGAACAGATTCAGGAAATTAATGAATGGAATGACAGAGGTTTATTCAAGAGTATGGGGATTGTATTTAATGGTGTTAAAAATAGCGGTTACTTCGGTTATAAATATGGCTATTATTACTACAAACGTAAATATGGTTATAACTATTATTCCAGCGCTGAAACCGAAAAAAAGGTATAGTTTTTATTAATCAAATCCAGCGTTCATTATCATACTTGTCTTTTCAAGTAACCAATATTAGAATTTTTTTTGACTTGAAAAACCCTATAGCAATTATTAAAGTCTATAGATTTCTTAAATACTGATTTTTATGAAGGTTTTTTTTACGTTAGACACACTCGGGATTGGTGGAACAGAAGGAAGTACTTTAGAAATCATTTCTCGTTTTTCACAAAACACTAAAGTAAAACTCATTTATTTCTATCCTCCTCATGATTTAAAGGAAGAATATGAAAAGGCGGGTATAGAGGTGCAATTTGTTCCTCTTAAAACAAAAACCTCTTTTATACAAGGTATAAAATCCTTAATCAAAATAATAAGAGAAGAAAAGCCAGACTTGGTAGTTTCCTCTATTGCTAAAGCCGATTTGATTTCAAGAATAGCTTGTTGGTTCACTCGAACAAAAGTTATTGGAACTTTCATTAATGATACTTATGGCGAGAGTAGAATTAAGGAAATGAAAATCAAAAAGAAGTATCTGACATTTTATTATTTTTGGATGCTTGATAAAATAACCGCAAAAATACCTGTCTATTGGATCTCCAATTCGAAAAGCATAGCCTTTAGTAATGCAAATGCCTTGAACATAAAAAAAAATAAAATCCAAGTCATTTATAGAGGCAGAGAAACAAAAAATTTCTTAAACTGGGAATCACAAGCAATTCATCAAAATTTCAAATTTGTATTTCTAGGCCGTCTTATAGAAAGAAAAGGATTAAGGGAATTAATCGAAGCCTTCGTGAATTTAAAAGAAACACATAAAGATATTCAACTCGATATTTACGGAAAAGGTGATTTTCATAACGAGTTAAAAAAATTAATTGCTCAACATGACATGACTGATTCCATCTTTTTAAATGGTCCTGTCTTAAATGGTTACACTAAACTTTATGACTCTCATTGTTTTGTTTTTCCATCTTGGTATGAGGGCTTCAGCGGCACATTGATTGAAGCTATGCTGGCAGGCATTCCAATAATAGCTTCTAATATCTCAATGAATCTTGAGGCAGTTACTGATCAAAAAACAGCATTGATTTTTAAAGTAAATGATAAGGTTGACTTAATAGAAAAAATGAAAGCCATGATTAGCCATTATCCTGAAATGGTTGAAATGGGCAAAAAAGCCAGATTAGAAGCGCTATCTCGTTTTGATATTAATGTTATATCCGAACAATATGAGTCATTTTTGAAATCTGTTGTTGAAAACAAAGTTGATACCACTCAATTGCTTCAAAAAGAGGATTAAATATTACTTTTGCCGAAATGAATCAATATCCAAAGCATATCATTGTAACCGGGGGCGCAGGCTTTATTGGCAGTCATGTTGTAGAAAGATTGCTCAATCAAAATTATAAGGTATCTATCATTGATAATTTTGACCCCTTCTATCCCAAAACCATCAAGGAAAAAAACATGGAAGGATTTATCAACAATCTTGATGTGAAATTTTTTGAACTTGACATACTGGATACACAAGGTTTAGATAATCAATTAACGGATGAATATGATGGGATTATACATTTGGCAGCAAAAGCAGGAGTTAGGCCTTCAATAGAAAATCCCATTCAGTATCAAAATGTAAATGTGGCCGGCACTCAAAATATGCTGGAATTTGCTAAAAAGAAAGGAATTAAACAATTCGTATTTGCCTCTTCCAGCAGTGTATACGGCATAAACAAAAACGTACCCTGGTCTGAATCTGATTTACAACTATTTCCAATTAGCCCCTATGCAAGCACCAAAATTTCAGGTGAACTGTTGGGTCATGTATATAGCCACCTTTACGGCATCAGGTTCATTGGATTGCGTTTCTTTACTGTGTTTGGACCAAGACAAAGACCTGATTTAGCCATACATGCTTTTTCAAAAAAAATATTGAATCAAGAGCCATTGAATTTTTTTGGAGATGGAAATACTCGACGTGATTATACTTATGTAGCGGATACTGTAGAAGGTGTATTCAATGCATTGCATTATGAGCAGTCTAATTACGAAATTTTCAATTTGGGAAATCATCATGTGGTTTCTTTGTCGGAAATGCTACATACCATTGAATTGGCTTTGGATAAAAAAGCCATCATCAATCGTATGCCAGAACAAATGGGTGACGTTTCTATAACTTATGCCAATATCGACAAAGCTGCCCAATTTTTACAATATGCACCATCAACTTCATTCGAAAAGGGAATTCAACTTTTCACAGCATGGCTGATGAACAACAAATAACTTTGTCGCTGAACTTTATTTTGCTGCCCAACTAAAAATAAAAAGTGAAGATTTTACAACTGATTCAAAAAAAACAATTGAGAGGCGCTGAAGTATTTGCAGCTCAATTGTCTACACATTTAGTTGATCAAGGTCATGATGTTTTAATCGTGTCTTTGCTGGATGGAAAAGATCAATTGCCTTTTACTGGAAATATTATTTCATTACAGGTTTCTCTTAGAAAAAAAATGTTTGATGTAGCTGGATGGAAAAAGCTTAACCAGATTATTGCTGATTTCAAACCGGATATCATTCAGGCGAATGCGGGAGATACTTTGAAATATGCTGTTTTCTCAAAATTATTTTTTCGCTGGAAACAACCACTGGTATTCAGAAATGCAAGTATGGTAAGTCATTATGCAAAAAGTCGGTTTTCAAAAATATTTCTACAATTCCTTTTTCGATATACAAAGCACATTGTTTCAGTAAGTCATACAACCCGAAAGGATTTGATGGAACATTTTCATATAGCATCTAGTAAAATAACTACAGTTCCTGTTGGCATTGAATTAAAACCCATTCAAACTCTAACTGTTTTTGATAAAACTAAAATCAACATCATTCATGTTGGTGGTTTTAGTTTTGAAAAAAATCATAAAGGGTTGTTGTCGATTTTTAAAAAACTTGTTGCTCAAAATGAAAATTACAGACTTTGGCTTTTAGGTGAAGGTCCGCTCAAAACACAAACAGAGGCTTTAGTTGAAACACTTAATCTAAGGCCTTATACAAATTTTTTAGGTTATGTAAACAATCCAATGGATTATATTCATCAAGCTGATTTACTGGTATTACCTAGTATCATTGAAGGTTTGCCTGGTGTGATTACCGAGGCTTTTTATTGTAAAACACCAGTAGTGGCCTATAATGTAGGCGGCATTGCTGACTTGATTGAAGATTTTCAAACGGGAAGGATTATAGAAGTTGGGGATGAACAATCTTTTGTTAGTGCTGTTATAGACATGACGTCATCTTCAGTTGAAGAAAAAAATCGAATCACAACTGCAGCGTATAAAAAAGTAATGGATGGATTTACAAATAAACAAATAGCTTTAAGTTTCACAACTTTGTATGAATCACTTTTGATTAAATAATTTATAGTGTCTAAAATAAAAATCCTACATATTGTCAAATCGCTTGGAAGAGGAGGTGCCGAGATGTTGTTGCAAGAAACATTGAAGGTTCACAACAAGGAGCAATTTGATTTTCACTTCATTTATTTTTTACCTTGGAAAAATCAAATGGTGGAAGGTCTAGAATTAGCGGGTGGCAAGGTGACTAACTTCTCAGCAAAAAATAATTTGATGATTGTTTGGCAATTGCGGAAAATAATGAAGTACATCAAAAAAAATAATATTGATATCGTTCATTGTCATTTGCCTTGGGCAGGATTTGCAGGAAGATTTATTCATAAAATCACCGGTGTACCTGTTATCTACTCCGAACACAATATGCAGGACAGGTATCATTTTATTACCGGTACAATCAATAAACTAACCTTTAATTGGCAAACCAAAGTAATTGCAGTTTCTGGAGATGTTGCTGCTTCTATACAAAAAACCATAAAGCCCAAAATTCCTGTAGTTACGGTGCTAAATGGAGTGAATACAAATCATTTTAAAAGAGATGAATCCTTAAGGGCTGCCAAACGAAAAGAATTGGGCATTGCCGATGATGAAATATTAATTGGCAATATTGCTGTATTCAGATTTCAAAAAAGAATTAAAGAATGGATTGATCTTTTTAAAGCTATCAGTAACGTATATCCGAAAGTTAAAGGCTGCATTGTTGGCGATGGTATCTTAAAAGCAGAGATCATGGAGCACCTTAAAGCTTCAGGAATAGAAGACAAAATTATTTTTCCGGGATTACAAACAGATGTATTGCCTTGGATGTCGGCGATGGATATTTTTATGATGACTTCATCTTTTGAAGGACTTCCTATTGCACTGCTGGAAGCCATGAGCATGGAATGTGCCATCGTAACAACAGATGCCGGTGGTATCAAAGAATTGGTCAGAAATGGAAAAGATGGTTTTATGAAACCTGTTAATGAATGGATGGATTTACAAGAGCCTTTGGGTTTGCTTATTGCTCAACCAGATCTTTTAAAGGAATTTGGAATCAAAGCAAGAAACCGTGTGATTGAATCTTTTAGCATCAATGCCATGGTAGACCAAATAGAAAAAATTTACCTAGATGTGATTCAACAAAAAAAATAAAATCATGGAGGTTGTTCAATATAATAGCGATGATCTTGCTGCAATCATCGATTTAATGAAAGGAAGTTTGGGAGAAGGATTGATTCCTAAATCTGAAGCTTATTTTATTTGGAAACATGAAAAAAATCCTTTTGGTCGGTCTAAGATTTTATTGGCAAAAGAAGGCGGGAAAATTGTGGGACTAAGAGCTTTTATGAAGTGGCAATGGGAAACTCAGTCAACTTCAATAACTGCTGTAAGAGCTGTAGACACTGCAACCGATCCCGCCTTTCAAGGGAAAGGAATTTTTAAAAAATTAACCTTACAGGCAGTAGAAGAATGTAAGTCCGAAAATGCAGGATTCGTTTTTAATACACCCAATACCATCAGTATACAAGGATATCTTAAAATGGGCTGGTTTAGCATTGGAAAAATGCCTTTGATGATTGGCCTAGGCAGTTTGATACCAAGAATTTATAAAGATCAGTTTGCAGAAAAAATTTACGAACAATACAACACAGAAAAAGTTTTTGAAACATTAGCTCAATCATGGAAAGTGCAATCAGATCCTGTATTGTTTCACACTCCCATAAATAAGCCCTATCTTCTATGGCGTTACAACGATTGCCCGATTGTAAAATATGGTGCAGTTGTTGAACCCGGAAAATTTGGGATTGTATTCAGACTAAAAAAAATTAACCGTTTTATTGAATTGAGGATATGTGAAATATGGACGGAAGAGGATAAAATGGCTGGCATTGCAATTAAAGCGCTGCGACAATTGATACGTAACATAAGACCAGCGATGGTTTCATGCGCACCTTCTCCATTATTTGCCGGAGGAAAAAAGAAGCTTCCAGGGTTTATCGGTCCGGTAAAAAAAGGACCGCTAACAACATTGAGGCCTCTTGCAATTGATAAACTTAATACCTTTGAGCAATTTTATCAATGGAGGCCTTCAATAGGCACAATGGAACTTTTTTAATTATGGATATTTTTATCGTTATAGCACTCATTTTACTGATCAATACTTATTTGGTAAAAGCATTGAACAATAAGTATAATATCAATCCTGAATCTTATTTGTGGATTTTATTTGTAGTACACTTCGCCTTAACTGCCACTTATATTCTATATGCTTTTGCTAACAGAAGCGACTCATTTGCTTACTATGATCGGGCTTCAAGATCTGAAGATTGGCTTAGTTTGTTGATTTATGGCACTTCGTTTATCGATTTTATGGCTTGGCCATTTGTTAAGTTATTGTCGCTCTCATACATCTCAGTAATGATTATCTTTTCTTATTTCGGTTACATTGCTTTGTTGCTTATTTATTTGTCGGTGAATGAAAACGTAAATCTCAAGCCTGTATGGAATAATTTGAGTGCCAAAGAATTAATTTTTTTATTACCGAATGTACACTTTTGGTCAAGTTCGTTGGGTAAAGGTTCTATAATATTGCTTGGGTTGGGCTTTTTTATTTTTGGACTAAGCAGATTTAATAGGAGAGGCAGGGGATTCCTGATTTTTTTAGGCTCACTGTTGACGCTGATGATTAGGCCACATATTTTTTTAACATTGGTTACCAGTGTGATGATTGGAATTTTGATTACCAGTTCAGGAATTAAGCCATATGTCAAGTGGTTAATTTTTTCTATTGCAGTTATTTTATTTCTTTACATTTCACAGGATGTATTGAAGTTTGCCAATGTAGAAAGTCTGGATGTATTTTCTTCAGACAAGATAAGTAACAGAGCACAAGAATTAAGTAAATCGAAATCAGGAGTGGATATTTCGAATTATAATTTGGCAATGAAAATGTTTACTTTTTGGTTCAGGCCTCTTTTCATAGATGCTTCAGGAGTAATGGGGCTCATTGTTTCCATAGAAAACTTGCTGTACTTATACTTTTTTGCTATTACTGTAAAATCAGTAGTACAACATTGGGGAGATTGGAATGGCTGGTTCAGAATTTCACTTTTTGTATTCGTATTAGGATCTTTCATCTTGGCACAGGTAACAGGTAATCTAGGAATTGCCATAAGACAGAAAGCCCAGTTTATGCCTTTCTTTTTTATCATTTATTGTAAGGCTTTATATTATCAGCAATATTCCTTTAAAAGAAAACAACAAATCAATACTGTATAAAAATTCCCATCATGAATGAGCCCGGCGTATTTGCAGTTTCCCTTGATTTTGAACTTCATTGGGGTTGTTTTGAGCACATGAGAATAATAGATGAAGCCAAAATAAATTACTTTTCAAATACACGAAATGCAATTCCTAAAATGTTGGCCCAATTTGAAAAAGGGGAAATCCATGTAACATGGGCTGCTGTAGGCATGCTTTATTGTAGAGATAAAAATGAATGGGAAAACAACAAGCCATCAATAATTCCTACATTCAGCAATAGAAATGCATCAGCATATGAATGGGTTAATGAATTTGGTTTTAACGAAGACAAGGATCAACAACATTTTGCACCCGAATTGGTAGCATTGATTCAGAAAACTCCTTTTCAAGAAATAGGCACACATACTTATGCGCATTATTTTTGTTTGGAACCCGGACAAACAAAAGAGCAGTTTAGGGAAGATATAAAAATAGCTTGTAAACTAGCTGCTGAAAGGGGTATAACCATTCGTTCTTTGGTGTTTCCCAGAAATCAATACAATGAATCTTATCTTTCTGTTTGCAATGAATTTGGTATCACATCAGTAAGAACCAATCCAGATATTTGGTATTGGTCATATTCAAATACCGCCGGAAGTTTTATGAAAAGATTTTTCAGAGCCGGAGATGCTTATTTGAAATTTCAACCCATCAAAACGCAATATTTGAGTGATATCAAAACCGATCAGTTGCCATTGCAATTACCCGCAACAAGATTGTATCGCGCTTGGCGTCCGAAATACGCTATAGAAAACAAGTTGAAAATAAGAAGGATATTGAATGAAATGACAAATGCTGCTAAAAAAGGAGCCTATTATCATATCTGGTGGCATCCACATAATTTTGGATTTCAACCTGAGGAATGTTTGTCGGAATTACATGTGATCATCAACCATTTCAATACACTCAAAAAAGAATACGGTTTTAGGAGTATGAACATGGGAGAAATTACTGATTATTTACTGAAGCAAAAAAATCCCAATTAACTGAATGCCCAAATTAGTGAGAATAACTACAGTTCCTGTTTCTTTATTGGTGCTCCTTAAAGGCCAAATGAATTTCATGAAACAAAAAGGATTTGATGTTACCATGATCAGCAGCGAAGGCAAGGAATTAAGCGATTTGATATTACAGGAAGATTGTAAACATATTTCCATAAAATTAACCAGAAAAATAACTCCAGTTACAGATTTCATTAGCTTAATAAAACTGACTATTCTACTTCGAAAAATAAAACCCGACATTGTACATACGCATACACCTAAAGCAGGTTTAATAGGCATGTGGGCCGCGAAATTGGCTGGCGTGAAAATTCGGCTACACACCATCGCCGGATTGCCATGGGTAGAATCAAAAGGCATGATGAGGCGTTTACTCATTACCGTTGAAAAGATAACAGCTTTTGCATCAACTTCAATTTTTCCTAATTCATTTGTTCAAAGAGATTTTCTATTGGCTAATGGAATTGCAACAAAAAAAATGAAAGTAATTGGTAACGGCTCCAGCAATGGAATTGATACCAATTATTTTTCTATTAATGATGACATTA
>CALPIT020000080.1 GCA_943323705.2 Streptomyces griseus | reverse complement strand
TGCATGGGTGGATATGAATACAGACAATCCTGTTGGCTGGAAATGGGTAAACAATTATCAGGATTTTCTTTGGGTAAGTGAGAAAGATGGTTGGCGTCATATTTATAGAATCAGCAGAGATGGAAAAAATATAACATTATTAACAAAAGGAGATTATGATATAGGCGAAATAAAAGCTGTAGATGAGTTAAACAATTATATTTATTTCACAGCATCACCTTTGAATGCGACTCAATTGTATTTATATCGTGTACGCATTAACAATAGCAATTTAAAAATTATTAAAGATGAGCCCGCTGAGTTAGTTAGCAATGCCGCTTTAAAAGGAACACATACATACAACATTTCCCCAGGAGCAAAACTGGCGATTCATAATTTTTCAAATTTCAATACACCGGAAGTTTCAGAATGGATTAGTTTACCCGAAAACAAACCCTTTAGTCAGGAAGGCAGTATTGTTAAAAATTTGAAAACAGATCCGAGTATGAATGTTGAATATATTAAAGTGACAACGGTTGATAATATTGTACTCGATGCCTGGATGCATAAGCCTTCAAATTTTGATCCTAAGAAAAAATATCCTGTCGTTGTGTACGTTTATGGCGAGCCTTCAGCAGGAACAGTTGATGATGTATATGGCAATCATGACAATTACCTGTATAACGGCAACATGAGTGATGATGGTTATATTCAAGTGGCATTAGATAACAGAGGTACACCTTCATTAAGAGGTGCAGCTTGGAGAAAAGCCATTTACAGAAGAATTGGACAAATCAATATTAGAGATATGGCGATGGGGGTAAGGAAAATTCTAGAGTTTCCA
The DNA here is from genome assembly GCA_943323705.2 of Streptomyces griseus. Taxonomy (GTDB): domain Bacteria; phylum Bacteroidota; class Bacteroidia; order Chitinophagales; family Chitinophagaceae; genus Ferruginibacter. The sequence goes on along the minus strand of CALPIT020000080.1, from coordinate 8,958 downwards.
TACATGGATAAAGATAGAGTTGCCGTTTGGGGATGGAGTAGCGGAGGCTCTTCTACATTGCATTTGCTGTTTCAATTTCCTGATTTATTTAAAACGGGAGTTTCTATTGCGCCAGTTTCAAACCTTTTGTATTACGACAATATTTATACAGAAAGATTAATGGGTTTACCTGAAGAAAACATGCAGGATTATGTAAAAGGCTCTGCTATCAATTATGTGAAAGGCCTGAAAGGGAATTTGTTATTAATACATGGTAGTGGTGATGATAATGTTCATTATAGTAATGCTGAAGCTTTGTTAAATGAGCTGGTGAAAAATAATAAGCAATTTCAATTCATGGAATATCCCAATAGGTCGCACAACATTAGTGAAGGGGAAGGAACGCAAAGGCATTTGTCTAATTTGTATACGAATTACATAAGGACAAATTGTATGCCTGGAGGGAAGTAGAGAAGCCCCCTAAATCCCCCCCAAGGGGCACTATGATTGTGTTATGTTGGATAGCCTCAAGGCCCCCTAAATCCCCCCAAGGGGGACTATGATTGTGTTTTGTTCGATATCCAAGAATTGTTTACTTGAGAAAATGATGATTTCATTTCCGAAATACCACTTCTACATTTTACATTGGATATTTTACATTTTACATTTTCCCTTGCCACTCAAATGCAAAAAGAACTACGAAGTTTTTTTATTTCCGGCATGAAAACCTCACCCTTTGGGGGATTGAGGGGGCTCCACACCCGGATATTCCTTCAACGCAACTTCCAAACAATCCATAGCTTGATTGATGGCGTCAACACTGAGTACATAAGCCAATCTCACTTCGTTTTTTCCAAGACCTGGTGTGCTGTAAAATCCGGTGGCAGGTGCCAACATTAAAGTTGCGCCGTTATGAGAAAATGATTCAAGTAGCCATTGACAAAATTTATCAGAATCGTCTATAGGTAACCGTGCCATGGCATAAAAAGCACCTCCTGGATTAGGACAGAATACACCATCAATGGCGTTAAGTCTTTTTACAATGGTGTCTCTTCTTAATTTATATTCTGCTTTAGTCGTATCAAAATAATCATCAGGCAAGTCTACAGCAGCTTCGCCTAATATTTGTGCATAATAAGGAGGACTTAATCTTGCTTGAGCAAATTTCATGGCAGCATCGTGGACTTCTTTATTTTTCGTAACAAAAGCACCAATTCTTCCACCGCAGGCACTGTAACGCTTACTAATGGTGTCCATAAGAATGACATTATTTTCAGCACCTTTCAATTGCATAGCACTTGTGTGTGTACCTTCATAACAAAATTCTCTATAAGCTTCGTCGGCAAATAAAAACAGATTGTGTTTGATGACAATTTCTTTAAGCGTTTCCATTTCGGCAGCGCTGTAAAGATATCCTGTTGGATTGTTAGGGTTACATACTACAATCGCTTTGGTTTTTGGTGTAATGGCTTTTTCGAAATCTTCGATGGGAGGTAATGCAAACCCAGATTCAATTGAACTTCGAATAGGCACAACCGTTACATCTGCCTGTATAGCAAAACCATTATAGTTGGCATAAAAAGGTTCGGGTACAATTACTTCATCTCCAACGTCCATACACGCCATAAATCCGAAAAGAATGGCTTCGCTTCCGCCAGTGGTGATGATGATTTGATGATAGTTGACATCAATATTGTTTTTCGAATAATATTCAACAAGTTTTTTACGATAACTTTCATTACCTCCGCTGTGACTGTATTCCAAAACTTTGAAATCTGCGTTTCTAACAGCATCCAAACAAACTTTTGGAGTTTCAATATCTGGCTGGCCGATATTCAGGTGAAATACTTTGATGCCTTTTTTCTTGGCTGCTTCTGCAAAAGGAACCAATTTTCTGATTGGAGATGAAGGCATTTCATGCCCGCGTTTGCTGATTGATAACATGGCGCAAAGATACAAGCCAAATTGAATACTGGAATTTCAATTTCTTTCTTTTTTTAAAATGCAATACTAGATAGATTACACCTCAAAAAAGCTGATGTCATGCTCTCTAAGAAAAGCCTTGATGGTGCTTACATGAATGCATTGCCCGAGATGGATAAAAGGGTAGTCTGATATTTTTTTGATCTTATTATTGATATTGATTTCTTTTTCTTCAAGGTCAAAACCAAGATGTAAATGTTTGGTGCTGTATTGCATGCCACAAATAACGCCATTCTCGTCAAATAGTGGGCCGCCGCTTTGGCCTCTCAAGCCAGGAGTACTCATTTCAATGCCATAAATCCCATTTTGCTGATCACCCAAAAATCTGGTTACCATCCCTTCAATTGGAAATCTAGGGGAAAGGTTGATCCCGGTCTGGGTCCATTCAATTTCTTCAGTCTGGTGATTCAATTGAAAATTATTAAACTCAGGAAAGGGGAAGCCAAGTCGACAAAGAAATTTTCCTTGTTTGAGCAGCGTATCTTCTTTAAGAAATTTTGCACAATGATGGTATCGAAGCTGTTCGAAACCATTAAATTTAATAACTGCCAGATCAAGTGTAGGATGAACTGTTATGGTAAAACTATCCATTTTGTCTACACAATCCACAAAGTTTGTTTTTAATTCTGCAGTGATATTTTCATTGTATTGGAATTTTTGTTCCAGTGCAATGAAATTTTCAGAGTAGTGATCTGTGGTGCTGAGTTTGTTTTTTTCGTTGACAAAGGATCTATATTTCGAATTGATTTGATCAGCAGCAATAATCATTTCCGCTACATGTTTACACGTTAAGGCATATCCTTCCATATTGATGAAGAAAATAGTTGCCGAACCCGGTAAAATTTTATCTGAATTGTAATTTCTGACGATGCTATGAATAGGGCGTGTGAATTCTGAGACAGCCTCAATGGATGTAGAAAACATAAATGATGGATTAAGCAAATAAAAACCCCGCGAAATGCAGGGTTTTTAAATAGTATTATGAATTAAAAATTAAGGCTTTGTAGTAGTTTTCTTTGCAGGAGCTTTTTTTGCAGGAGCTACTTTAGAAGAAGTTGCAGTTGTTTTTACTGGAGTTGCTTTATCTGTTACTGGAGCCATTTCAGCAACAGGAGTTGCAACTGGAGTCCCAGCAGGAGTTGCACTAGCAGCATCTTCATTTTTGATTACTTCACCTTTGATGGTGATGCTTTTCATGTCATCGCAACCAGCAAATTTTACAGTAAGGTGTTTTTCAAACATACCAATGTTTTTTGCATTGTATGTTGCTTTGATAGTACCCGATTTTCCTGGAGCAATTTTATCTTTTGTGTATTCGCCAATTGTACAACCGCAAGTTGGATTTGCTTGCTCGATTAATAAATCTTCAGTTCCGATATTGATTACTTCGAATACTGCCGGAGTTGGGACGTCTTGTTTGATTTTGCCCAAATCGATAGTTTCAGATTTGATTTTAGCAACATCGTCAGATTTTTTCTGAGCGAAGATTCCAGTGGTTAGTGTTAATGCAACGATTGAAAATAGTAATTTTTTCATTTTTTATGTTTTTGTTTGTGTTAATTGAGTGGTTTTATTATTTAGTCTTTTAAGTCGTTTATTGTTGAATTTGAAGGAGCACTAGCGGAAGGTGTTTTCCAAACTTCTCCTTTAATTGTTATTAGTTTTGTTTGATTGTCGTTGTAGGTTATGGTAATGTTTTTTGTGAAAACTCCTTCTGAAGCTGCATTATAACCTACTTTAATAATGCTTTTTCCATTTGAAGGAATGTCTTTGTCTTTTTCCCATTCAGGAGTGGTACATCCGCAACTGGCCTGAACACTTACCAGTTTCATTGCTGATTTACCAGTATTTATAATTTCAAAATTATGATGAACAGGTTTTCCTTGAGGGATTTTACCGAAATCATAAGATTCTTCGATTAATTTAAGAGAACTGTCAGCCATTGGAGATGATAATGCACCAGTTCCAGTGGCATTTAATTGTTCGTTGTTTTGGGCAAAAATAATATTACCCGAAAGGCACAAAATAAATAAAAAAATTATTCTCTTCATAGTCCGACTTAAAAATAGAGGGTTAAAGATACAAAAAGCTTTTTGTGAAAGGTAATTTTTAAAGCTAATTATACTTTTTTAACATAAAAGTAAACTATCAAATCTTGACAAATTAATAAAAAATGGGCTAGAATTAGTTTATCTGTTAGAAATTATTCACGATAAACACACTGAAAACATTATTTTTGGCACTTGTTTTCAAATACAGACAAATCAGAGAATAAATTTTAATTTTTCCCTGTGCCTATGCCAACAAAAGCAATGGGCATGTCAATTTGATTTAAATGATTTTTTGGTATTCAATAACCAGGTTTTATGCAAACAAATAGCAATGATATTAACGAGCAAGATCAGCTCAGTTTTGATAATTTCAGAAATGAAATTTTAAAAGATTACAAGGTTTGCTGTGAGAGCAGGGAAACGAGTTTACTCGGTAGAAGGGAAGTGCTTACAGGGAAAGCAAAGTTTGGAATTTTTGGTGATGGTAAAGAGGTAGCACAAATAGCTATGGCTAAGTTTTTTAAACCGGGCGATTTTCGTTCGGGTTATTACCGCGACCAGACTTTCATGTTTTCAACCGGCTTGAGCAATCCGGAACATTTTTTCTCTCAGTTATACGCAGACACAGAAGTTAAGCACGATATTTCAAGTGCGGGCAGGCAAATGAACGCTCATTTTGCCACCAAATTTGTAAATGAAAATGGAGACTGGCTTGATTTGTCAAAGTTGAAAAATGTATCTAGTGATATTGCTCCAACTGCTGGGCAAATGGTAAGAGCCTTAGGACTTGCTTTTGCTTCAAAAATATTCAGAAATGTAGAGCAATTACATACTATGAGTAATCTTAGTGATAAAGGTAATGAGATATGTTTTTGCACTATCGGGGACGCATCAACGAGTGAAGGTCATTTCTGGGAGACCATGAATGCTGCGGGCGTATTACAAGTGCCATTGGCTGTTTTTGTATGGGATGACGGTTATGGCATTTCAGTTCCTAAAAAATATCAGACAACAAAGTCTTCTATTTCAGAATCACTTTCCGGTTTACAACAAACAGAAGGCACGAATGGTATCGATATTTATAAACTAAAAGGTTGGGATTATGCAGGCATGTGTGAAGTGTTAGAAAATGCCATTCGAAAAATTAGAGAAACACATACACCTGCATTGTTTCATATTGAAGAATTAACCCAGCCGCAAGGGCATTCTACTTCGGGTAGTCATGAGCGTTACAAAACACCTGAAAGACTTGCATGGGAGAAAGAATGGGATGGGATTGCTCAATTTCGTCAATGGATAATTGAAAATTCGTTGGCAGAAGAAGGAGAACTTTTGGAAATTGAAACTGAAGCGGAAAAGCATGTTAAACATAGTAGAAATCAAGCCTGGACTAAATACCACCATCCGCTTAAAAATCAGGTTGAACAAGCAGTTGTTGTTCTTGAAAAAGTCACACATCTGCATAATGGAATTGCAGATATTATTTCTGAATTAAAATCTCATCGCGAACCTATGCGTCGAGATATTTTGAAAGCTTTGTATCAGGCAATTCATATTTTACATGATGTGTCAGACGAATCAGTTTCAGGTTTAAAAAATTATTACGAAAATACAAAGCAAATTGGTGAGCAATTATATGATACCTATTTGTATAACGATGGTCCAAAATCGGCTATGAAAGTGAAGCCGATAGCTGCTGAATTTGCTGCAGATGCACCAGTACTCAATGGCTATGAAGTTTTGAATAATTATTTTGATCAGTTATTTGCGGCCAATCCAAAAGTTGCTGCTTTTGGAGAGGATTTAGGTCATATCGGAGATGTAAATCAGGGATTTAGTGGGCTACAAGAAAAATATGGTGAGCAGCGTATATTCGACACCGGTATCAGAGAATTAACCATAATGGGTCAAGGCATTGGAATGGCATTAAGAGGATTACGTCCGATTGCTGAAATACAATATCTTGATTATTTACTTTATGGATTACAACCACTGAGTGATGATGTGGCGACTGTACATTATAGAACTGCAGGTCAGCAAAGTTGCCCGTTAATTGTACGTACAAGAGGTCACAGGCTTGAAGGTATTTGGCATAGCGGCTCTCCAATGGGTGTCATTATTAATGCACTAAGAGGAATCTATGTTTGTGTGCCTCGCAATATGACACAAGCAGTAGGGATGTACAACACACTTTTAGAGAGCAATGATCCCGGACTTGTTATTGAATGTTTGAACGGATATAGATTAAAAGAAACATTGCCTTCCAATCTTTTGAATTTTACAGTTCCACTTGGCGTGCCTGAAATTATTAAAGAAGGAGAGGACATTACAATTGTGAGTTATGGTTCTACTCTTAGGATTGTTCAGGAAGCAGCTGAACGTTTAATCGCATCAGGTATTTCGTGTGAAATCGTTGACGTTCAGACTTTGTTGCCATTTGACATCAACCACATGATTGCCGTTTCATTGAAAAAAACAAACAGAATATTATTTGTGGATGAAGATGTGCCGGGTGGTGCTGCTGCTTATATGTATAATAAAGTAATGGAAGAGCAAAACGGCTATCGATTGCTTGATGTTGCTCCAAGAACATTAACCGGTAAAGCCCATCGTCCAAGTTATGGAAGTGATGGCGATTATTTTTCAAAACCTAATAGTGAAGATGTGATGAGGGTAGTGAAAGAGATGATGGCGGAATGATTTTTTTAAATGAACATAAATAAAAAACCATCGTTTTGACGATGGTTTTTTTATTCAATTCGTGAATTCGTTCTTATTCAATATAAAATCATTTCAGATTATGATAAACTTTTTGAACGTCATCATCTTGTTCAAGTTTATCAACCATCTTTAATACATCCTGTGCTTCTTCTTCACCGAGTTCAACAGTGGTAGTTGGTATTCGTGTAAGCTCTGCCGTTACGACTTCAATTCCTTTTTCTTCCAAAGCTTTACTCATGTTTCCAAATTCGTTGAAGGCAGTTCTGATGATAATATTTCCTTCAGCATCTTCACCGATTTCTTCCAAACCAAAATCGATTAATTCCAGTTCAAGATCATCGACATTCAATCCTGCATTTTTTACTTTAAATTCTCCCATTCTATTAAAAGTAAATGCCACACTACCACTGGTTCCTAAAGCACCATTTCCTTTTGTGAAATGCATTCTTACATTGGCAACTGTTCTGGTTGGATTGTCTGTTGCGGTTTCCACCATTACAGCTACACCATGAGGCGCGTAGCCTTCATAAACGAGTTCTTCATAATTTGAAGTGTCTTTTCCAGTAGCTCTTTTGATAGCTGCTTCTACTCTGTCTTTGGGCATGTTACAAGCCTTAGCATTGATGTAGCATCTTCTGAGCGCTGGATTATTGTCGGGATCAGCACCACCATTTTTCACAGCAATGGCTATCTCTTTTCCGATACGGGTAAAATTTTTCGCCATTTTATCCCAGCGGGCAAACATGGCACTTTTTCTAACTTCAAATATCCTTCCCATTGTTATTTAATTTTTATTGCGGGAAGCAAATGTACGGAATAGATTTTTTTTGCTCAACCTTCAGTAATGATTTTCTCAGTTTTATGAGCATTATCTTCGCAAAATGGAAAAAATATTTAGTTACGAGCAGTTGTTTGATTTTGCAAGAGCTGTTTTTATAAAAATGGGCTGTTCTAAAATAGACGCTGAATTGGCTACAAAATCTTTGTTAAGTGCTGATTTAAGTGGGGTTGATAGTCATGGTGTGGCTAGGCTTAGCGGTTATGTGCGCTTATGGGAAGTACAAAGAATTAATGCCCTTCCCGATATCAAAATTATTCATGAAACGCCTAGTACGGGTGTTGTGGACGGTGATAGTGGCCTCGGATTGGTGGTTGCACCTTTTGCCATGCAAGCAGCTATCAATAAGGCAAAAGCAGTCGGCAGTGGATGGATCAGTGTTCAAAATAGTAACCATTTTGGCATTGCAGGACAGTATGCAATGATGGCTTTGGAAGAAGATATGATTGGAATTGCCATGACGAATGCATCTGCACTTGTGGCACCAACATTTTCAAAAGAGAGAATGCTAGGTACCAATCCAATTGCAGTGGCTGTACCTGCAGGGAATGAACCGCCTTTTGTTGCAGATTTTGCCACCACCACAGCAGCCAATGGCAAACTGGAAATTTTACAAAGAAAAAATCAACCTGTTCCGGATGGTTGGGTTCAAAATAGCGAGGGAGGCAATAGTAATGATGCTCATGAGTTAAAAAAAGGAGGTGCTTTGTTGCCTTTGGGAAGCGACCGTGAACATAGCAGTCATAAAGGATATATGCTAGGTTCTATTGTAGATATTTTCTCCGGAGTATTGAGTGGCGCAAATTTTGGACCATGGGTTCCACCGTTTCCTGCTTATGTGCCTATGCCGGAAAATCAACCAGGGAAGGGGATTGGACATTTTTTTGGAGCGATGAGAATTGATGCTTTCCGAACTGCTGAAGATTTTAAATCCAACATGGACTTATGGATACAACGATTTAGAAATGCGCAACCTGCTGTGGGTTTTGAAAAGGTTGTTGTACCCGGAGATCCTGAAAGAGAAATGGAAGCTTACAGGAAAAAGAATGGTATTCCTTTATTGGAAGAAGTAATCAATGATTTGAAAAACTTAGGGAACCGCTTTGATATACAGCTGTGATTTTGAAATTTATTTTCACTAAATAATTGATTTACATACTAAAGTGAAGATGCCCGGCGTTATATACACGGTTTTTCATAGGATATTGGATTAATACGGGCTGCGATTTCTATCATGGCCCTTTTTTTATGGCCCCCCTCAATCCCCCCAAAGGGGGGAAGTTGATTGCGTGATGTTGATAAGCCTCGCTTTAACGAATGGGTTTCACGCAAGGCTCGCAAGGGAGCAAAGACGCGAGATTTTTTGCCACGAAGACTGGAATGCAC
>CALPIT020000079.1 GCA_943323705.2 Streptomyces griseus | reverse complement strand
CGAATTACGCCAGTATATTATTGATGTAGTAAGCGTTCATGGCGGGCATTTTGCCGCCAGCCTCGGAGTGGTGGAACTAAGCGTTGCCTTGCATTATGTTTATAATACCCCATATGATCAGCTGGTTTGGGATGTAGGCCATCAGGCTTACGGACATAAAATTCTTACCGGAAGAAGAGATAATTTTCCAACCAATAGAAAGTATAACGGATTAAGCGGTTTTCCAAAAAGAAGTGAAAGTGAGTTTGATGCTTTTGGCGTAGGGCATTCTTCAACTTCTATTTCTGCTGCTTTAGGAATGGCAATGGCTTCCCATTACAAAGGCGAAAAAGACAGACAACATATAGCAGTAATTGGTGATGGTGCTATGACAGCAGGTTTGGCATTTGAAGCGATGAATCATGCAGGTATTGAAAAAAGCAATGTGATTATCATTTTGAATGACAATTGCATGAGCATCGATCCAAATGTGGGCGCATTGAAAGAATATCTTACAGACATTACCACTTCTCATACATACAATGATGTTCGTGATAATATCTGGAAAGCTTTGGGCAAATTACCTGTTGGAAAAAATTTCAGCAGGGAAATGGCAAGCAAGCTGGAAGCCAGTATCAAAGGCATTGTGAGCAAGAGCAGTAATTTATTTGAAGCCTTGCAATTGCGTTATTTCGGTCCGATTGATGGACATAATGTCGCCAAACTGATTGACACATTAAATGACTTGAAAGATCTCCCTGGCCCTAAATTGTTACACATCAAAACGGTTAAGGGTAAAGGTTATGAGCTGGCAGAAAAAGACCAAACCAAATGGCACGCCCCAGGCTTGTTTGATAAAGTAACTGGTGAAATTGTAAAGAAAACATTTGATACGCCACAGCCTCCAAAATATCAGGATGTATTTGGTCATACTATTATAGAGTTGGCAAAAGAGAACTCAAAAATCATGGGCGTTACTCCTGCCATGCCAAGTGGTTGCTCATTGAAATACATGATGGCCGAAATGCCTGATCGTGCGTTTGATGTGGGCATTTGCGAACAGCATGCAGTGACTTTAAGCGCAGGGATGGCTACTCAAGGATTGAAAGTATTCTGTAATATTTATTCTTCTTTCATGCAGCGTGCCTACGACATGGTCATACATGATGTGGCTATTCAAAAACTGCCTGTGATTTTCTGTTTAGACAGAGCCGGATTGGTTGGCGACGATGGACCTACGCACCATGGTTGTTATGATATCGCTTACATGCGTTGTGTACCCAATATGATTGTCAGTGCACCGATGAATGAAGCTGAATTGAGAGACTTAATGTATACAGCTCAACTCGACAGTAATGAATTGCCTTTTGTTATTAGATATCCAAGAGGCGAGGGCATGCTGGTAGATTGGAAAACGCCAATGAAAGAAATTAAAGTGGGTACCGGAAGAAAATTAAAAGATGGAAAAGATATTGCCGTTTTAACTTTCGGTCATCCTGGAAACTTTGCAGCTGCGGCTATACGTGACGTTAAGCAGGAAGGCATTAATCCTGCACATTATGATATGCGTTTTGTAAAACCTTTGGATGAAGAGATGTTGCACGAAGTGTTCAGCAATTACAACAAAGTGATAACGGTTGAAGATGGAACCATTGTTGGTGGTTTTGGTTCTGCTATTTTAGAATTCATGAATGAACATGGCTACAAAGCTGATGTGAAAATATTAGGCATCCCTGATAGTTTGGTTGAACATGGGACGCCAAAGCAGTTGTATGATGAAATTGGTATTGATGCGAATGCGATTGCGGCGATGTTGAGGAAGATGGTGGGGGAGAGTGTGGCGGTTTAGGTAGGTTAAATATGTTCAAAAGGTTCAATTAGTTCAATAGGTTGGATACGTTTAATGATTTAAATCGCGATGCTGCCTGCCTGCCGGTAGGCAGGGTTTAAGAGAAGTTTGACATCCAATTTTCAGTTAGAATAAGTTTTCTACAATTAATTGAAATTTTATGAAAGAGCATTCAACTCCATTTCAAAATTCAAGAACTAGTAAAATAGTTTTTTTATTGAGCATTATTATGTCAGGATACTGGTGGCTAGGACAGGCCATAAATGTATACAGCTTTGCTTTAGTTGGTGTAATCTTTGAGATTTTTTGGATTCCAGTTCTAGTAATGTTATTTGTACTGCCAATAATTTCTATGATATTGTTGCTAAAAGAAAAGAGAAACATCAAATCTCTTTATGTCTATTCTACACTCATAGGTGTTACAACTATTTTGATGATGTTTTTAGGTGAATAAATTCAGGGTTAACTTCAACTGCCATTGTTGATCTTATGACTAACAAAAATTAACCCCCTTTTTGTATCTTTAAAGAACAAATCTTTAATATGGTAATTGAAAGAAACGATAATAAACAAATTACAATAACAGTATCATCAGAAGTTGATTCTTTTGGTCTTCAAAGATTGATTGATTACGTAAAGTATTTAGAAGCTACATCCAAATCTAAAGCCAAGCAATCAGACATTGATAAATTAGCCGATCAAGTAAATTCAGGTTGGTGGGCAAAAAACAGCAAACGTTTTATAAAGTGAAAATTATAGTTGATGCTAATATTATTTTTAGCGGAATATTAAATAGCAATGGCAAGATCGGAGATTTACTAATTAACTCCAAGAATCAATTTGATTTTATAGCTCCTGATTTTCTTCGCGCCGAAATAAGAAAACATTACTCTAAACTTTGCAGTATCTCCAAATTAAAGCTTGACCAAATTCAAGAATCGGAATTCCAGCTTTATAATAATATTACTTTCATTTCTGAAGAACAGATAAAAAAGTCTCATTGGATTTCATCACATAAACTATTGTCAGACATAGACCCCAATGACATACCATACATCGCTTACTCCAAACAATTCAGATGTAAATTATGGAGTGGAGATAAAGTTTTGATAAAGGGATTGCAGAAAAAAGGTTTTAAAAATATTATTACTACCGATGAACTTTTTAAACTTAGAAATTCTTTGATCTAAGTCAAATTATCAAATCATCAAATTCCCAAATTAAACCGTCATCGGAATTTCAATCGCCAATAACTCCGCATCTTCACTGGCATTGATGATAAAACTATCGGCATCTCTTATTCCCAAAGCATCTCTTTTGTTTAATTGAGTGCCATTAATTTCAATGCTTCCGTTGATGACTACCAGAAACACACCATTACCACTAAATCCATTTTGATATTCGATTGATTTTCCTGCAGAAATATTTGTCAATGCGAAACGGGCATCTTGATTAATCCATAAAGCATTGTCCTCCTCTCTTGGAGAAACTACAATTTGCCATTTATTATTTCTGTCTTCAACATTGAAAGTTCTTTGGTCGTATCTCGGGGTGATGTTTTTTAATTTAGGAAACACCCATATTTGAAATAAGGTAAGTGGATCAGTTTTAGAGGCATTGGCTTCTGAATGTTGAATGCCTGAACCAGCGCTCATGATTTGAATGTCGCCGGCTTTGATAATGCCGTGGCCGCCGGTATTGTCGCGGTGTTCAACGGCACCAGTCAATGGAATGGTAACGATTTCCATATTATCATGAGGATGTGCAGGAAATTTACCACCACCCATAATAAAATCATCATTCAATACACGAAGCGTTCCGAAATGTATTTTAGAAGGGTTATAATATTGAGAGAAACTGAAATAGTAATTTGGTTTCAGCCAGCCGTAATCGGCACTGCCTCTGTCTTTCGCGCTGTATAGTATAGTTTGCATGTTGAAATAAATTGTTTTGCAAATTTAGCTTTTCTAATCTTTGAATTCAATGTATTGTTTTAATTAGCGTGACAATTTTTACATTTGCCATTTAATAATGGAATGTTAGCTCAGTTGGTTTAGAGCATCACGTCGACAACGTGAGGGTCATTGGTTCGAGCCCAATACGTTCCACAAAAAAAAGTCTCGCAACATCGCTAGACTTTTTTAATAATTCGTGAATTCGTGGCTGACTTTTTTATGTTGGTCATAAGACCAACATTGGCAGCTTCCCCCTTGGGGGATTGAGGGGGTGTTTAATTCAAATGCTGAAAATCCTCATCCGTCAACTGATTATTCACTTCCTCTTCTCTATTTTCATTATACTCCACGATGAAATTATTTCTTCCTTCCCCGATTAGAATTTGCATGTATTTCATTTGCACCAATTCAAGCATATTTAAAAACAAGAAGATGGCATGAATGCGGTTGTCGCAGACTTCAAAAATTCTTTCGAAAGACAATGTCTTTTCTTTGGTAGCCAAGTCGAGCATGTAATCACGACATTCTTCCATCGTGTAATTATACTGAACAACAGTATGAACTGGTTTGTTGTTTTTTTGCTGAATGCGTTGAATTACTTTTTCAAAAGCTTTCATCAGCTTAAACATAGTGACCGCTTGTATTTCAGTGCCTTCGCCAGCTTCTTCACCAATTTGAGACAATTCTTTCTGAACGTTTCCTCTTTTAATCATCATCATTCTCACAGCTTCCATTTCAGCCAGTTTGATTGAAGCTTCTTTGAATTTCTTGTATTCCAGAATCTTGTCAACCAATTCCATTCTTGGATCAATTTCATTACCATCGGCATCCAATTCTTTTCTCGGCAATAACATCTTGGCTTTGATACGCATCAAAGTGCTGATGAATAAAATGAATTCGCTACTCAGTTCTATGTTTAACTTTTCGGTATCATGAATATGAGATAAAAAATCGTTCGTGATGATGGTAATGGGAATATTGTAAATGTCCAGTTCATCTCGTTCAATGAAAAACAATAATAAATCAAACGGACCTTCAAATTGGTCGAGTTTAATTTGGTAAGTGGCGTTTGTGCTCAAAGTGATATTTTTTTAAAAAATAAGAACCCCAAAGTTAAAGACTTCGGGGTTCGAAAAATATAAAATTATCCACGTTTATTTGGCTTTTGCAGCCGTGCCGAAATTATAGGCAAAGCCAATTCCCATTAACTGCAGCCATTGTGGTGCTGGGCCTTTTTCCGGTTCTACATTTTGAGTATCGTCGTCGTAAATCATATCCACATTGAAGCTAAAATTGATGTATTTCGTAATTTTTGCAGTGATGACATTGGTCCAGAATACATCCACATTCTGAGGATTTTGTTTGTAATTGGAGAAAAGGTCAAGCTTAGTTTTATAAGTAAAATTCTTGCCGATTTTTGCAGTATAATTAGCGGACACGAAAGCGCCTAATTCTGATTTTATTTTTTTTCCAGGCTCTAATCCATAAAGGCTACCTATGCTAGTATCGGAAACAAAAACCCATCTTCCTGAAATCGGCGAAATAAATAGAGAGAAGTTGCTTGCAGGTTTATAGTCTAGACCCTGAGACAATAAAACATAAGCCGGTGCAAATGTTTTTGAAGTTAAGGTTCGGATGTCGTTTCCAGCAGCATCTTTTTCATAACTAAAACCATTGGCAAATTGTGAACGTAGGTTGAACAAAGTAGATAAATTCCAGTGTTTGTTTAAAGCATATCCGTACTTGGAGGTCAAGTCTATTCTATCGCTGGATTTTCTTCTACCCAAACTAGTTGTTTGAACAATGCCATAGGCCAGGTCTAAGACATTATCCCAGGAGTTTTTGTCTTTTTTATAAAATGAATAAAGATTCAAATAGGAGTTGAGAGAAAAAGAAAATTTATCTCCACCTGCCGACCAGTTATTTAGAGATCCTTGATTGACATTCAGATTAAAAGTGCCACCTTTTTTCCAAGTTAATTGAAGCGTGTCTTTCGGATCTTTTTTAATCGTTTTTTCAGATTCTTTTTTCAGATCTACAACAGTAGCATCTTGAGAAAAACCAACATTGATGGTCAATATTGAAACAAATAGCAAAAGATTCTTTTTCATATTTATTTTTTTAAAGCGTCTCTGATTTCGGTTAATAATTGGTCGGTAGTAGATGGGCCCGCTGGAGCTTCTTCTTCTTTTTTCTTGAAAGCATTCATGGTTTTAATTAATGAAAAAAGTACCAGCGCCACCATAATGAATTTGATAACAGAAGAAAGGAAATTACCATATTTTATTTCACCCCAGGTTAGGTTAGCGATTTCGTGAACATTAGCAGCTTTTAATGCAGGAGATAATAAAAGCGGCGTAATCATATCATCTACAAGCGATGAAACGATATTGCCAAAAGCGCCGCCAATGATTACGGCAACGGCGAGGTCTACGATATTGCCTTTCATGGCAAATGATTTGAATTCTTTAATAAAACTCATGTTTAGAAATTTAAAAGTTAAAAATGGTAAGCTAAGAAGAACAATAATAAAATAAATATATCCTTTTCTTACAATTTGCCCAACTTTGTAAATCATTAATATATAGGATAATGAATGGAAATGTATTGAAATGGTTTTTGTTTATTGGGCTTTCATTCATTTGGGGTAGTAGTTTTATTTTGATGAAAGAGGGTTTGGAGGGATTAAATGCGTTTCAAGTGGCATCCTTGAGGATAGTGGCATCTGGATTGGTATTGTTGCCGTTGGCAATAAAAAGTATAAAGTTGATTCCTGCCAACAAGCTGTTGCCTGTATTTTTATCGGGAACTTTAGGCAGTCTCTTACCAGCCTATTTATTTTGTATTGCTGAACAAGGAATAGACAGTTCAATGGCAGGTGCATTGAACTCATTGACTCCGGTTTTTGTAATCATAACAGGCGCCTTGTTTTTCAATAACAAAGCTTCCAAACAAAAGGTTATAGGTGTTTTTGTGGCATTCAGCGGTTGTGTGTTGTTGTTTTTTAGTCAGCCTAATGCCATGCTCAATAGCAACTTATTTTTGATCAGTTTGATTATTCTAGCAACTATTTTCTATGGGTTGAATGTGAATTTGGTATTTAAGTATTTAAAAGAGATTCCATCTCTGCAAATCGTTTCGGTTGCTTTATGTCTGAACGCCATTCCGGCACTGTTGTGTTTGTACTTTTTTGGTTATTTCTCGCTGGATTTCACAAGCCGTGAAGTTTTGGTTGCATCAGGTTTTTCGGTTCTTTTGGGTGCTTTGGGGACTTCAATTGCCAATATTTTATTTTATGTATTGATAAAAAAAGCCGGAGCTGTATTTTCTTCCATGGTGACCTACGGAATACCTTTTGTCGCCATATTTTGGGGTGTTATATACCATGAAAAGACAGGATGGATGCAGGTTTTAAGCCTATGTGTGATTCTGGTGGGAGTTTATATTGCTAATAGGAGGAGGGGGATTTCTTAGCAATGGGCAGTTTCAAAGGTTCAATAAGTTCAAAAAGTTCAATAGGGTTGGTTCCTTCGAAAATTAACATTTTGAACATTTTAAACATTGAAACCTTTTGAACAAAACAACCCCTTTTTTACTTTTTACTTTTTATTTTTTACTTTTTCCTCATTTAACCAAAAAAAATCCCTTTTTCAACTTCATAATCTAAGCACCTTCCCTTACCTTTGCGCCCAAAATAGAAACCTAAATATTAAATATATTTTATGGCCAATACAGGTAAAGTAAAATCAGTAATCGGTGCGGTAGTAGACGTACGGTTTGATAAAGACTCAAAATTACCCGAGATTATGAATGCGCTTGAGTTAAAGCGTGAAAACGGAGATACGTTGGTACTAGAAGTACAGCAGCATCTTGGAGAAGACAGTGTTCGTACCATTGCGATGGATGGAACTGAAGGTCTGGTTCGCGGAACAGTTGTTGTTGATACCGGAAGACCAATCACTATGCCAATCGGCGAAGGCATCAAAGGTCGCTTGTTCAATGTAACAGGAGATGCTATTGATGGGTTGCCTCAAGTAAGTAAAGTTGGCGGTCGTGCTATTCACGCAAAGCCACCATTATTCGAAAATTTAAGTACAGCTTCTGAAATTTTATATACTGGTATCAAAGTAATCGATTTGATTGAGCCATATGCAAAAGGTGGTAAAATTGGTTTGTTCGGTGGTGCCGGTGTGGGTAAAACAGTTTTGATTCAAGAGTTAATCAATAACATCGCAAAAGCTTACAGTGGTTTATCTGTATTTGCTGGTGTAGGTGAGAGAACTCGTGAAGGAAATGATTTGATGAGAGAGATGATCGAAGCAGGTATTATGAACTATGGTGATGCATTCAAACACAGTATGGAAGAAGGTGGATGGGATTTGAGTTCAGTAAATATGGAAGGTTTGAAAGAATCAAAAGCAACATTCGTTTTCGGTCAGATGAATGAACCTCCTGGGGCTCGTGCTCGTGTGGCGTTAAGCGGTTTGACTTTAGCAGAATATTTCCGTGATGGTGAAGGCGATGGTCAAGGTAAAGACATTCTTTTCTTCGTAGACAATATCTTCCGTTTCACTCAGGCAGGTTCTGAGGTATCGGCGTTGTTAGGTCGTATGCCAAGTGCGGTAGGTTATCAACCAACATTGGCAACAGAGATGGGATTGATGCAAGAGCGTATCACTTCAACTAAAAATGGTTCTATCACCTCGGTACAGGCGGTTTACGTACCAGCGGATGATTTGACCGATCCAGCTCCTGCAACTACTTTCGCTCACTTGGATGCTACTACGGTATTGAGTCGTAAGATTGCAGATTTGGGTATCTATCCTGCGGTAGATCCTTTGGATTCTACTTCAAGAATTTTGACTCCTTTAATTGTGGGCGAAGAACATTACAACACTGCCAACAAAGTGAAATTGATTTTACAACGCTATAAAGAATTACAAGATATCATCGCTATCCTTGGTTTGGATGAATTGAGTGATGAAGATAAACTAGTTGTATCAAGAGCTCGTAAGGTACAACGTTTCTTGAGTCAGCCATTCTTCGTAGCAGAACAGTTCACTGGTTTGAAAGGGGTGTTGGTTCCAATTGAAGATACTATCCGTGGTTTCAATGCCATTATGGATGGTGAAGTGGATGAATATCCTGAAGCAGCTTTCAACCTTGTAGGTACATTGGAAGATGCTATTGAAAAAGGTAAGAAATTGATGGCGGCGGCAAATGCTTAGTAGGTTTAATGTTGCTGGTTTAAGGGTTTAACGGTTGTTCCGACTCTAACTAGCTTCAATATTTAACCATCAAACCATTAAACCATTTAACCTTTAAACGTAACAGCATGAAACTAGAAATACTCACACCAGAACAAAAAATATACAGCGGGGATGTCTATGGCGTTCAATTGCCAGGCATCAGCGGTTTGTTTGAAGTTTTAGATAAGCACGCACCATTGGTTAGTGCATTAAAATCTGGTACGCTTAAGATTTTGAAAGATAAAAATAGTACGTCACAGTACACCATTCAAAGTGGATTTGTGGAAGTGATTAATAACAATACAACTGTTTTGGTGGAAGGTGCGGTGGAGAAATAGTTAAACGAAAATTTATTTAGATAAACCCATGGCTGATGCTGTGGGTTTTTTGTTTGTATAATGATTTGATTATATGTGGCCTTAGTGTGGCGATATTGCGATATTGCAATATCGCAATATTACGTGATCACAGATGAAACAGCCAAATATTTTCACTTGAGTTTCTTCATCCAAAATGAATTTTCTTTAGTCACAATGAATTTTCTTCAGCACTGGCCTTATACTGTCAATGTCGGTATTTTTTAGCCAACCGTTTCAACGGTGGGCGATAGGGAAATTCTTGTTTATTTTTTTTCTTTTTTATTCACCCACGGCTTCAATCGTGGGGGAATAAAAAATGTGTCATAACCGCCAACAACGAATTTTTGAATGTTGTTCTGAGAAAAGTTTCTATTTAAAATTGCTTTCTTAATTGTGTGTAGCTCCAAGCCAACAAGGGTAGTG
>CALPIT020000078.1 GCA_943323705.2 Streptomyces griseus | reverse complement strand
GAAAGTAAAAACCTCACCCCCAACCCCTCTCCCACGTGAGAGGGGAGCAAAAAAAAATTGTAGACTAAAAATCCTAAAAAAAAATTCGTGAATTCGTGGCTATCAATCACGAAACGTTCCGATGGAACGAACCTAAATAATCATCATTTCAGGCTAATGACAAGATGTTCCTATGGAACATTTCGAAAAATTCAAACATTGCGCCTTTGCTCCCATGCGGGCTCTGCGTGATACCAATTCCGATGAAATAAATAATAAGGAAGAAATAATAAGAAATAAGGAAGTCGCTTCTTACTCCAAACATCTGCTGTTTTAGCTTCAAAAAGTACATCTTCGTGCTTCTTTGTGCCTCCGAGCGTGGCAAACCTATTCGTAGCCCCCTCAGTCCCCCAAAGGGGGAAATGAAAACACCTTCGCGACTTTGCTCCATTGCGAGCTTTGCGTGAAACTCATTCGTGCTTCTTTGTGCCTTCGAGCCTTCGTGGCAAAAAAAACTCTACATAACCTCCGCGGTAAAATAAATTCGTGAATTCGTGGTTAAAAAAAACGCCCCCAAATCTGGAGGCGTTTGCTATTTAAGTTTTAATATTCTTTACACTTTTCTCAACACCAATTTGAAATTACCCTGTGCTACTCCATTGTAAGTTAGTTTCATCGTTAAGGTAACAAAACCTGTACATGAAAAAACGTATCCCGCTACATCGTTATCAAAAGCACCTTGAGCCGTAGCCAATGCACCATAATCTCCAAATGTTACAAACGGAACAGTAGCCGTGCCTGTTGCAGGGTCAATGTTTACCACTAAATGATCTACGATAGAACCGATAGCAGCATTAGGCCATACATCGCTCAAATCGATTTGATTAGCGGCTGGACCGTCAATTACATTTACAATATCGCCAGGATACCAGTCAACCCAGTCATCTTGAACGACTTCATAATTTCCACCTACAGGGGCTGTAAACGGACATGTGATGTAAGCTGCCCACTGAAAACAAGCATTGTAATTTGAATTGGTTGCCAAAGCATTTCCTGCATTGGTTATGTCGAAAGTTCTGCCGTCGGTAGTAATTATTTTGTTATAGAATGTGTAGAAATTACCTGCAGACAATTCACTTACAGTTACACTTAATGCTGTAGCCACTTCCTGACTGGTAACAGACAACACTGTACCTGCACCAGCGAAATTAACTTCTTTGATTTGACGCCATGAAGCAGGGTCGGAATTAGCCCCTTCTACTACATACACAACCACTTTGCTGATGTCGGCACCATACTTATCTACTTTTACCGATACTGCAGAAGCAGGATTATCGTATTCAAAATTGAGGTTTACATTTTCAACTAATGTAAGGTAAGAACCAACAGAAAGGTTGCTTACATCAGACAACGGATTTGGATTGTCTGTTTTTTTGCATGAACTGGCAAAAAGCAGTACAAACAAACTGAGGATTAATGATATCTTTTTCATTTTTATTTTTTTATATACAGCAGCTGATAAAAGCATTTGTATTTGTTATTTATTTTATTGCCTTTAACTATTATTGAACAAAATTATCCGGATTGTTATCCCAGAAAACTTTATCTGCAGCTACGCCAGGATTTTTCTGAGCAGGTGCGTTTAAATTTCTGTTGATGTAAACAGCAGGATAAAATAATGATCTGATAAAAAAACCTGGTGTAGCTGATTCTACATTCAATTGTAAGTTATCAGGATAACCTGTTCTTCTGTAATTGTTATAAGGCTCGATACCATTACCCCAAGCTGCTAAGTAGTATTCTTTTTCAATAATGCTTAAACGCTCTGCATCATCTGCTGCAGCATCATAAGCATCCATAACTGTTGTTACATATGCATTGATAGCGTTGTTTGAAGGAACAAGATTTGTAGGAACGGTTACGCCAACAGTTGCTGGAAAACCAAGTACCTTAGAAATTGAACCTCTCACGCCGGCCTCCAATAAAGTTCTTGCATCGCCGCCAGTAGTAATACCCATTTCAAGAGCAGCTTCCGCCATCATGAAATTGGTAAAGAAGGACATCCAGATTGGATCGATACCAGCGCCTTTACCACCTCTTGAGTTGTTAACTGATGAACCTTGACTAGCATCGAATTCGCCACCTGCAGGATATACACCCCAAGTTGTTCTTGAAGGTTGATCTGGAGGAATACCTGAGTTGTCGCCATGGTCTCTTCCCCAATATCCACCACTTGAACCTGGCAAACAGAATGGCATGCCTGTTGGGAAGTGGCCCGGAGGTGCAGATTGAAATGCACATGGACAACTATTTTCATTTACATCAGCATAATTTGTTCTTTGACGATACAAGTAGAAACGACGTCTTGGATCCAATCCTGATAATGCACCGCCAGATTTTTCATAACCTAAAGCCCACATAAAATACGTTCCGATATAATCACTTACACTGTTTGAACCGGTACTTACATTGTTGTAGTTACTAGCATAGTGTGGATGACGACTATCCGGAGCATTGTTTACAGTTGAATATTTGAAAACAAAATCTTGTGATGCGCTTGAAATTAAATCGCCATCAGAAATTAATTGGTCAATTTGAGAACTTACACCTGGATTCACCAATCTTGTTTGCATCAAAAATTTCAATTTCAATGTCTTTGCAGCTGTTGCCCAATTGGTATAATTACCTGCATAAAATAAATCATCTGCTGGACCAGCAGCTCCATCTTTATCAAAATTGATGATGGCACTATCCAATAATGCGAGTACAGATTGATAAACAGTAGCACCGGCATCTGCTTTAGGATTCAAATTATCTACACCTAAAATAGACTCGCTGTTAGGAATATCTCCAAAGAAATCAACCATACTTCCTAAAGTATACGCTTTCAATACCTGAGCCATACCTGCATGCTTATATTTCTTCTGTTGCAATGCTAATGGAATTAAAGTATTGATGTTTTTGATAACACCAGTATAAGCATTGCTCCAAACGCCATCAAAAGAATTTGGCTGATAAGCATTGTTATATAATGGCCCAAACATTACTTGCTGGCGTGTTAACTGACCTCCAAAATTACTTAGTGAAGTATAAACGCCTGTGAATGACAATTGCGACTGATTCAGCAATAAATCGACACTCGCTTGATTTGGATTGACTGAATTTGGATTTTCCAGCAAACTATCCATTTTCTTGCAAGCTCCTAATGAACTCACCAAGACAATCCCTAGTATTAATTTATATATTTTCATTTTTTTGATTTTATTAAGTGATACTATTCATTAAAAAGTTACTCTGATACTGGCACCAATTCTTCTTGATGAAGGCCCAGTGATGAATTCAAGTCCTCTTCCGTTACTAACACCCAAACCTGAAGTTTCAGGATCGAAGTTTACATATTTAGGGAAGTTAGGAGCGAAATACCAAAGGTTAGTTCCACTTAATGTAAATGAAACAGATCCGAATGGTAATTTTTTCAACACATCTTGTGGCATGCTATAAGAAAGAGAAGCTTCTCTTATTCTCACACATGTAGCATCAAAAATTCCAGGCTCATCAGCAGCACTTCCGGCAACTGAATTATCAAAATAAGCTTGAGTAGCACTAATCTGAATATTGTTCGGTGTGCCGTCCTCTCTTACACCCGGTAAAATATACCCTAATGCTCTGTCAAATTCTGTATCTCTTGTAACCCCTCTGCCCACCAATACACTTGATGTAGCTGAATACATATCACCACCATGAGTATAATCCATCTGTACTCTGAAAGAGAATTGCTTGTAGCTCAATGTACTTATTCCTGTCATTCTGTAATCAGCATTAGGATCACCTAAAATACTAACTTCATTTGCAAGGATATAGTTACCATTAGAGCCTACAATTCTGTTTCCGTTTGCATCTCTTACATAAGCCGTTCCTTTAATCACACCTAAAGGCTGACCATTAATGGCGAAAGTACCTAAGTTAGTAAACCCACTGGTTCTAATTTCTTTCAAATCAGCAGGGATATCAGAAACTTTACTTCTGTTTCTTGAATACAAACCATCCAACTGCCATTTCCAGTTTTTGTTTTTAATCACAGTATAACCTATGCTCAACTCAATACCTTTATTGGTAACATTACCGGCATTGATTCTTTGTGATGTAAATCCTGTAGAAGGATCTAAATCTCTGTTTAACAATTGATCATTTGCTTGTCTGTTGTAAACTGACAAATCAAAATTACCTCTGTTGTTCAATACTTTACCTTCCAATCCAAATTCAAATTCTTTAATTAAAGAAGGTTTTAAGTTTGGATTAGGCAATACATTTGAAATAGCGTTCGTATTGATAGAAGTATTTCCACCATTCACAAAAACTTTTGTATTGATATCTAATGTTGGTCTTGTGTTATAAGCACCAGGGAATTCAGCACTTGTAGCATATCCCGCTCTTACTTTTAAATAATTGATGTATTTGTTATCCTTAAGTGCTTCCACAACTGATGTTGGAATGAACGAAGCACTCATACTTGGATAAAAAATGCCTCTGTTTTCTTTTTCCAAAGTTGATGTCCAACCCTGACGACCACCCACTGTGAGAAACAAATAATCGTTATAGCTGATTCCACTTTGTAAATACAAACCAATTGTTTGAGATTCAACTTTAAAATCTAAAGAAGTTCCACTTTCACTTGTAGGCAAATGATTTACAAAATTGGTATGATTTAAAAGTCCGTAAACCAACTGTTGCGTGCTGGTAATACCATTTTGTTTGTAAATATCATTTCTGATATTCAAACCAGCATCCACATTCAATTTCCACTTGTCATTTAAATCTTTGTTATACGCACTATAGAAGTTTTGATCAAGAATCGTGTTGATACCTGTTGAAGTTCTCATGATACCATCTGGATCAATAGAACCACCCTTGTTTTGAGCATACAATTGCGTTTCTGTGTAATTATCGAAACCAACTCTGTAACCAAGGTTAAGTCCTTTCATTACATCATATTTCAATTGAAGATTACCGAAAGATCTGTTTACATTATCTTCTGTGAAGGAATTATATAAAGTCCAACGTGGATTTTGGATATCGTTTGCAGTTCTGTAATAAACATGAGAACGATCCAAAGGATTTTCCCAAGGCAATCCCATTAAGTCCACTGAAGTGGGTGTGTATAAAACATCACCAAATACTGAAGTTTGTGTAGAACCACTACCAAAACTGGTAGAAGTTGGAGGCGCTTTAACTGCTGTCATGACATAGTTGAAAGTACCAGACAAAGTAAATTTATTTGAAAGTTTGGTTGATCCACCAGCACCAAATGTAGACTTTCTCATTTCGTTACCGACAGTAAAACCAACATCATTCAAATAACTGAAGTTTGCAGAGAAAGTAGTTGTTCCGTTAGAACCGCCAACATTTACTGAGGTGTTGCTAACAGAACCATTTCTGAAGAAGTTGCTTACACTATTGTATTGTTTGTAATCATATAAAGCGCCTACATACTGTGGAAAAGCCACGTTCAAGGCTGATCTGTCGTATGGATGTCTTACTTGTACCGGAGGATTTGAGAAAGGTCCACCCCAATTACTGAAAAAAGTTACGCCATTGCTCAAATCAAATCCGCCGCCATACTTTGTATTGTATTCAGGAAGATTAGCAACGTTATTAGCAAAATAAGATTGAGAAACTGTAATCTCGGTTTTTTGAGCAGGTTTTACGCCGCCGCCATTTTTAGTGGTAATTAAGATAACACCATTTCTACCGTTTTCACCATATAGTGTGGTAGCACTCAACCCTTTTAAAATATTTACACTTTCGATGTTGTTAGGATCCAAATCAAGAAAACGACTTGAAGTTTGGTTGCCATAAACGAAGCTTGAATTAGAATTGGTTTCGCCATTAAATGGAACACCATCAACAACAAACAATGGTGTTGAACTACCTGTAATGGTACTGATAGCTCTTACGGTAATATTAGTACCACTACCTGATAAACCACTTGAATTGGTAATCGTTACACCTGCAGCTTTCCCACTCAATACACGAGCGATATCGCCTTCTGGTCTTAACTCAAGGTCTTTTTTAGAAACAGTTGATACACCATAGCCTAACGCTTTTTTCTCTCTTTTGATACCAAGAGCTGTTACAACAACTTCAGACATGGCTTTAGTTTCTAAAACAAGCATTACATCTACTGAAGCGCCTGCAGAAGAAAGTTTAACTGTTTGTGAAGCATAGCCATTGTAACTGAATTCGAGCTTGCCTTCTTTTTTGGTAAGTTCGATTGAATAGGTACCGTCGTTGGCTGTAGAAGTACCGCCGGCTTTACCTGTTAATTTAACGGATACTCCGGATAGCGGCTGTCCGTCTTTCGAGTCTGTAACTTTACCCTTAATGATTACCTGTGCATTGGCAACAGTCATCAAGCATAAATACATAGAAAATAGCAGAAGAAATTTTCTCATGATAATTGATGGTTTAGAATTGATGGTTTATTATATAGAACTAAAATAGTCTATTCGGAAAATTATGAAAATTTTCACAAAAAATAATTTTTTTTATAAACTCTATTTTTTCTTGTTCAACAACAGCAAAAGAACGGGTAAAAATATCAGATTGGTAATAGTAGCCACAAATAAGGTAACTGAAGTAAGCCAGCCTAAGGCAAATGTTCCTCCAAAACTACTTGCACAGAATATGATAAAGCCAGCTGTCAATACCAATGAAGTATAAATAATACTCAAACCGGTTTGTTGCACCGTACTTCTGACTGTCATTTGTACATCTCCATTATGAAAGGGTAACACCTGGCGGTAATTCACCAGAAAGCGAATGGTAATGTCTACTGCAATTCCCAATGCAACACTAAAAACCAATACTGTAGAGGGTTTCAACGGAATACCAGCCCAGCCCATTACGCCAGCAGTTACTACAAGCGGAATCAGATTGGGCAATAATGAACACACCAATATTTTAAATGACTTGAATAAATAGAGCATGCATAAAGCAATTAATAAGAAAGCCCAGAAGATGCTTTCTTTCAAGCCGTTGATGATGAATTTACTTCCTTCTTGAAAAGTGATACTGGTTCCGGTTAATGAAACTTTATAAGCCGATGTATCAAAATATTGATTGGCTTTTTGTTGGATATCGTTCATGATGGCAGGCAACTTTTCGGTTCCCACATCTGCCATGCTTACGCTGATTCTAGTGTAGCGTTTACTGGTATCTATAAATGAACTGAGCATTTTTGATAAACCGCCATTGCTATTTCCGCTTTTTTGATTCAAATAGTCGTTCAGAAAAACAGCCTCAAAATCTCCGGGCATTCTGTAATTGTTGGAATCATTGTCATTGAAGCCCATGGTAGCAAATTTCAAACCTTCAGACAAAGTTAACGGGCGATTCATTTCTTTTTTGGAAGCGATGTATGTGGCCAGAGAATCCACTTTGTAAAAGGGTTTCAGGCCTCTTAATCCTCTCCTCTTTTTTGAATCAATGACAATTTCCAATGGCATAATACCTCTGAAATTTCTTTCGAAGAATTTTAAATCTTTATAAATTTTGTCTGTTTTTGGTAAGTCATCAACTATGTAAGCAACAGATTTTAATCGTAGAATTCCGCCAATAGAAATCAATATTACTAATGAAGTAATCACCAATATTGTTTTCCTATGATTAAAAACCCAGATCTCTATTTTGTTCAGAAAAGTTAGCACCCATTTGTTATCGAGGTATTTTAGTTGTTGTTTTCCTGGTACTGGCAAGTAACTCAATACAGCCGGCAACAGTACAAATGAAATCACAAAGATGAACATGATGCTGATACCCGAAACCACACCAAACTCTTTTAAAACAGCGCTTTTGGTAAGGGCAAACACTGCAAATCCTATAGCGGCAGTAATGTTACAAAACAAAGTAACTACGCCCATTTTACTAACCATATCCACCAAAGCTTTTTCTTTTCTGTCTTTTTCATTGGTTTCATGACTGCTCAGATATGAAGTGTGATATTTATTAATAAAGTAAATGCAATTGGGAATGCCAATCACCACCACCAAAGAAGGAATCAATGCTGTTAACAAAGTGATTTTGTATCCGCATAAGTAAATCATGGCTACTGTCCAGATAACACCTATTACCACCACACTCATCGAAATCAAAGTAGTACTAATAGAACGGAAGAAAACAAATAATATCAACACACTTAACAACAATGAACCCCACAAAAATAATTTCATTTCTTTCTGAATTCTTTCTGCTATAACGGTTCTGATTAGGGGAAGTCCACTCAAGTGCACTTCAACACCTGAATTTCGTTCATACGCTGACGTTGCCTTCATAATGCCATCAACTATTTTAACTCGGGCTGGCGAATTCAATGAGTCTTTATTTATTTTAACCGCCATCACATATGCCGCTGAATCAGGGTTATAGAGCAATGTTTTGTAAAATGGAAGATTCATGAATACCGAAGCGGCACTGTCTAATTCAGACTGATTGCTGTAATGATCGGCGAATATTTTTTTAGAAATAAGCTTTTCTTCTACGCTGTCTTTCTCCAACATAACGGCAACGGGAACACTAAGTACATCTTCCACGCAATGAACTTTTTTGATTTCTTGTTGCAGTTCCTGATATGCTGTAAATTTTTTCTGATTGAAGAAGTCTTTTGTCTGAACACCAATCACGAGCATGTTGCCATCATCGCCAAACAACTGTTTGAATGACATGTATTCTTTATACTTCGGATTGTCTGTAGGAATGGCTCTCGCAAATTCGTAGCTCAATTTTACTTTAGATGCATAATAGCCCATCCATACTGTGGTCAACAATAGTAAACAAAGTAAAATCAATCTGTTTTTAAGTACGAATTTTGCCAGCTGTTGCCACATATTTTTCTGATATTGATGAGTGGGAATGATTATTATTGTGCAAAGAAAGTTTATTTATAAAAAACTTCAAGAAATAAATTCATGACGCATAAAACTAAAGGTATTGTATTACGAACCGTGAAATATGGCGAAACGAGCATTGTTGCCACCATATTCACAGAAAAGTTCGGCATACAAACCTATATGGTGAATGGCGTAAGAACCACTCAGAAGAAAGGCTCAAAAGCAGCGATGATGCAACCTGGCGCTTTATTAGATATGGAAGTCTATCACAATGAGCTTAAAGGAATGCAACGAATAAAAGAATGCAATTGGCATATTATTTATCAGCAACTTTTCAGCGACGTCATCAAAAATAGTATCGCCGTTTATGTAATAGAATTGCTTACCAAAACTTTAAAACAACCAGAGGCCAACGATGAATTGTTTTATTTCTGTGAAGATTGCTTTCTTTTCCTGGACCGAGCTGAAATGGCTGATGCAGCTAATTTTGCCTTGTACTTCTCACTCCAATTGCCTCAATTCATGGGCTTTAAAATCCAAAGTCCCGACCCAGGCTTAGAAAACGAATCTGAAATTTATCTTGATTTGAAAGAAGGCGTTTTTGTTACGGATAAGCCGATACATAATTATTTCATTCAGGGTGAATTGACAAAACACACCATAGAGTTACTAAAAGTCGTCCATCCGGAAGAACTCAACGAAGTAAAACTCAATAAAGAAATTCGTAAACTGCTGCTTACTGCCTATCAGCAATATTATGCCTTACATCTGCAAGATTTTGGGCAGATGAAGACGATGAAAGTGTTGCAGGAGGTGTTGGGGTGAAGCTGCGCTAGTTTAAGGTTTAAATCGCTACGCTGGTTTAAGGGTTTAAGGTTCGTACTTCACAGCAATGACTCCTGCAAGGGACGTTGCGTTTTTAGATGATTTTGTTCAAAAGGTTTAATGAGTTCAATTTGTTCAAAAGGTCCCTCTTCTCAG